>JAAFJZ010000099.1 GCA_013298205.1 Cytophagales bacterium | reverse complement strand
AGCCATCAATATATGCAATAACTTTTTCGATATTGTTTGATTCCATAAATATTAGTTTTATATTTGCATCACATTAACAGCTCCTCAGATAGCATCTTTGGATTGACGCCTTGGGTATTTATACTTGAGGCGTTTCGTTTATATGAATATGCAAATATAAAGAAAAAATAAACAATGGTATTTCATAATATTGAAAAGTAACTATAAATTTGCAACACATAACCAATTTATTAATCAATATTGTGGTTGTAATTTGCTTTCAATTAATTGCTTTTGAATCTTTTGATATATTTTTCATGGATTCAAAAGCATAAATTATTTTAAGATAATATGGAAATTTAGGCAAAAAAATAGCGATTACGGAGTACGCAATCGCTTAGGAAAGAAATCCTACGGCTTATAGCCTTGTTGTAATTTGTCTTTCAATTGCAAATGTAAATAAAATTATTAAAAATACAAAAAATGAAAAAACTTGCTTTAGATTTAGGTAGCTCATCAATAGGTTGGGCATTAAGAGAAAATAACGAATTAAATGAAAGAGGTGTTATTACTTTTGATGCAGGAATGCAAAAAGGAGCAACAGGTGGCTATACTTCTCCAACTAAAGATAGAAGAGAGGCTCGGTCAAAAAGAAATCTAATTCAAGCTAGAAAATATAGAAAATGGGAGTTATTGAAAATCCTTGTTAATGAATTTGTTCCATTAGACATTACAGAACTTGAAATATGGAGTAAATATAAAAAAGGACAATTGAAAGCATTTCCTGAAAACGGAAACTTTCTAAAATGGTTGGCTTGCGATTTTTCTTATCTAAAAATCATAAATGAATACAAAAATCCATACGAGTTAAGAATTAGTGCACTTGACAAGATGCTTAGTAAGCATGAATTAGGTAGGGCTTTATATCATTTAGTGCAACGAAGAGGATTCAAAGATATTGGAGAAACAGACAAAGAAACCGAAAAACAAATAGAAAAAAGAAGTGCTGAAGGTTTTGAAGATGCATTAAATAAAAATAGAACAATAGCAGAAGCTCTACAAAATGAATTTTTAAATAATGGAAAAAGAGCTAGAAATCAATATCCATATAGAGATGAATATGAGGATGAATTATTGTTAATACTTGAAAGTCAGGGCTTTGATATTTCAAAAAATGAAAAAGGTAATTTCAGTAATGATTTTGTTCAAAAAGTATGGAAAGCAATAATTTGGCAAAGACCCCTAAAAAGTCAAAAAGGTACTATTGGAAAATGTACTTTAGAACCCACTAAACTAAGATGCCCTATTTCGCATCCAATTTTTGAAATTTTTAGAGCTTGGAGTTTTATAAATACTATAAAATTTTCTAAAAAAGACAATGAAATGGAGTTTTTGGATTCAAATACTAGAATGCGCCTTTATGAAAATATATTTTTAAAAAACGATAAAAATTTCAAATTTGAAGAAATAAGGAAGTTTTTAGATAAAGAATTGAAGTCTAAAAATACATATAATTATCCTTTTGATGTAAAAAAGCAAATATACGATTCTTCTGTATCGGGAATGCCAATTTGTTGTGGCTTGATAAAAGTATTTGGCGAAAAATTATCATCAGAACTTTTCAAAATCAAAAATTACAATATCGGTACTGCCCCAAAAGTTTATAAAAATTATTCTATTTATGATTTGTGGCATGTTCTTTTTCAATTTGATGAAGAACATTTAAAAGATTTTGCCATTATTAAATTAGAAATCAAAAATATAATAGACAAAAAAGAGCAAGAACAAAATCCTTTTGTAAACTTAAAAAAGTTGATTTCAAATGGATATTCTGATTTGTCTTTAAAAGCAATGGTTAAAATTATACCATTTTTGAAGGAAGGTTTCCTTTATAATGAAGCCGTTGTTTTGGCAAAAATACCTGAATTAATGGGGGAGCAATGGGAATCGAAAGAAGAAATTATCAAGAAATATATTAAAACATCAAATGATATATATAATGCTAATAAGGTAATAATTGGGATAACTAATGGATTGATAGATATTTATAAAGGAGAGGATTTAAAGTACGGTGATTATGATTTTACTTACAAACTAGAAAATAAACATGACGATGAAATATTAAATGCTTGCAAAGGACATTTTGGAGAATCTAAATGGGAGAAAAAAAGAAATAAAGAGCAAATTTTTGAGAGTGTAAAAAAAATGTATCAAGAATTTTTAAGCGATAAAAAAAGAATGTATCGAGAATTGCCGCTTTTAACAACCATTTTCAAAGATTTATTAATGAAAGAAGGTTTAGAGATTAAAGGAACTCTTTACCATCATTCTAACACTGAAAATAAATTTTTGAAAAAATATATTGATGCAAGAAGTGGAAATATAAAATTACCATTTGATAAAAAAACTGGAACAGAAATTTTGCCGGAGCCAAGGATTGATAGTATCAAAAATCCGATGTTTAACAAAGCCATGTTTATTTTATATAAAGCGATAAAAGAATTAATTGTTAATGAAAAAGTAGATAAGGATACCGAAATAATAGTAGAATTGGCTCGGGAATTAAATGATAATAATAAAAGAGCTGCCATAGAGCGGTATCAAAACGAACGAAAAAACAATCGAGAAAAATACCGAGCTTTTTTGAACGAATTTAACGAAAAAAAGAATCAAACAATTAATGTAGAAGATAATATTTCTGTTTTTGAACTTTGGACAGAACAAATATTTGGGGAAACATCTGATGATAAAGGAAAAAAAACGAATATAAGTACAAGTATAATTAAAGAAAAAAACGCTTTAAATCGTTACGAACTTTGGATGGAGCAAAAAGGGCTGTGTATGTACACAGGTGATATGATTTCTATAAGTACCTTATTTTCTAATCAAATTGATATTGCACATACAATTCCTCGTAGTTTATTGCCTGACAATACGATGGCAAACATGACGGTTTGTTTTGCTCGTTACAATAGAGATATTCAAGAAACCAAAACACCTTTATATTGTGTTAACTATTCAGAAGATATAGAAGGTATTGGAACTGCCATCATGCCTCGGTTAGATAATTGGATAAAAATTAAAGACAGTTATCAAGAACGATATGATAAAAAATGTAAACCTGAAAATGGAGAGGATTTTGATAAAAAAAATGCAAGAATACAAGAAAAACATTATTGCAAATTGCATTTAGATTATTGGAATGATAAAATAAGCAGGTTTACAGCAACCGATGTAAAGGATAGTTGGGCTAGGCGCCAACTAACAGATACCCAAATGATAAGTAAATATGCTAGAGAATATTTAAAAACATATTTCAAAAAAGTAATTGTACAAAAAGGAAGTGTTACAGCAGAATTTAGGAAAATATATGGATTTCAATCTGTAGACGACATTAAAGACAGAAATTTACATACGCATCATGCCATAGATGCAACTGTGCTTACGCTCATACCTACAAACAGTAGCAAAAGGGACAAATTGCTAAGAAATATGTTTGAAAAAATGGAAATTGAAAAAAAGCAATTTACCGAACTGCCATTTGAAGGTTTTAATTCTCAATTTATTATAAATGAAATAGAAAACAAAACTTTAATCGTAAATTATGAAAAAGACCAATTACAAAAGAAAACAAAAAAAATAGTAAGGAAAAGAGGAGAAATTCAATTTGTTAAAAACAAAAATGGTGAATATAAATTAGATAAAAGTGGAAATAAAATCGTTAAGATAGCTGATGGAGATACTGCTAGAACTGTTTTGTATGCTCAAACATTTTTAGGTAAAATAAAAGATGTAGAAAGATTTGATGATGGACAGCCTATACATAAAGATGGTGATTGGAAATACAAAAAAGGAGATTCTGAATTTATTTTTGTTAAAAGAGAAAAGATAGATAAAGTAAAATCTAGCGATAAATTAATATCTGAAATTGTTGACCCTGTAATAAAACAACTAGTTGTAAATCAAAAAAACAATACCGAAATTAGAGATTATCAAGGTAATATTATAAGGCATGTCAGAATTAAGACTAACAGTGGAAAAGAAGTTAAATTAAGATTAAATTATAAGTCTAAACACGATTATAAAAATAAATATTATTCCGAATCAGGGTCAATTCCTTATGCAATTTTACTTCAAAAAAATAATTCAGGAAAAATTATCAGAGAAATGATCCCTGTTGCTTCATTTGAGGTTACTAAAACAAGTAAAAAATCTACTAAATTTAATATAGAGAGTTATTTGGAGGAAAATCATTCAGATAAAAAAGATTTTTCAGACAAAAAACTTTTAAAAGTTGGACAGAAAGTAATTGTATTAAATGTAGATTCAGAATATGAAAAGCGAAATAATATAGATTTTCAAAAAAACAGATTGTATAAAATAGAGCAATTTTCAGAAGGTAGTATCTGGTTAAAATTCCATCTTGAAGCCCAATCTAAAGACCAAATCGATTCTTCTATAAAAAACATGAAGGATATTGCATTGAGAGAAATTGAGAAAAAATATAATATTCCTGAAGTTATAGTAGACTCAACTATTAAAGATGCAATTACTCAAAAAGAAGATTTTGAAAAAAGAAAGTTTTCATTTGATCAATTAAAAAGGTTTCGTTTTGATAGATTAATTAAAATATTAGGAGAAGATGAAGTTAAAATAATAAAGAAACAACTTGATCTATACAAAACACAATCTTCTGTCGTAGTGGAAATTAATAAAGAAAACAAATCTCCTTTATTAAAAATATCAAGCGAAAATTGGAATTTTCTTTATGAGGGTTATGATTTTGAAGTGTCTTTATTAGGTAAAATTACATTCTTAGAAAAATCTATTTAAACCACCTTAAAAACCCAATATTATTACCCAAATCTCATGGGACAAAATGTCTCACGTTTCAATAACGTGGGACATTTTTGGCAAAAATGTCCCACGTTATTTTTTCATGGGACAAAATGTCCCACGTTATTTTACCCTTTTTTGAGCAATTCATATAACTTAATATTGATAAAAATGGCTTCTTTTCCTTCAAATTGAGGCTCTATGACCTTGATTTCTTCCAAAAGACTCAAATACCGTGAAGCAGATTTTCGTTCGATGCGTAAATTGGAAACCAAAAATTCGTTTTTACAATAGGGATGAATAAAAAGTTGCTCGATTAAATCTTTTGAATAAATTTTGGGGAGTTTTTCTTGAACCAATAGTTGGGTTTCTTTAAATAAATCATTTATTTTTTTTATCTGACTTATGGTATTTAAGGCAGTATGCTCAATGGCTTTGAGTATATACATAATCCATTCCTCCCAATTTTTCTTCGTTCGCACCTCTTGCAACAATCGGTAGTAATCGCTTTTGGTTTTGATGATGTATGAGCTCAAGTACAAAACCGGCTCATCTAACAAATCTTTCATAATCAAATAAAGCACATTCATAATTCGTCCTGTTCTGCCATTTCCATCATAAAACGGGTGAATGCTTTCAAACTGATAGTGCTGAATGGCTAATTTTATGAGTGGAGAAATTTCGTCTGTATCGTTATTGAGGTACAGTTCCAAATTTGACATCAAATTGCTAATGCTATCAAAATTATCGGGAGGCGTATAAATAACTTCGTTGGTAAGGTCGTTTATCAATGCAGTACCCGGCAATTTTCTAAGGCCCGCATTGTTTTGTTCTAACTCATTTTGAATGGCTATAATACCGTTTGTATTCAGAAATCCTCTTTCTTTTACCAATTTTGTTCCCATCAAAAGGGCTTCTCTATAACGCAACACTTCTTTGGTTGCCACATCGGGCTTAGCAGACTTAGCATACAAGGCGTGATAAAGTTTATCTTGAGTGGTAATCACATTTTCGATACCCGAACTGGCTTGAGCTTCTTTCAAAATAACAGCATTAATCAAAATAGCAGGATTGGGCAATGTGTTTACAAGCCCTTTCAACTCCGCCAAAGCCACTGCAGATTTGCTTTCCTGCCTAAGCACAGCGATAGTTTCCACCAAAGTTTGTTTGGGTGGAAGCAATGGCATATTATTAAATGCGTTATTTGTTTTGGAGACCATTTTAATTGCAATGCATGAAATACCTTTTTTATTAAATACAAAAATAACAATTATTTCTAAAAATTAGATTTTCAATCGCAATCGCTAAATTTTATTAAAAAGAAAATAAGTTCAAATTGGCATTCCATATTAATTTATTTTAGATTGTAACCGTTATTAAAATACCAAACTTGGAGGTTTATAAATAAAAATAGTATGCTCAAACGAACGCTTAGTTTTTCAAATCCCGTGTACCTGCGCACCAAAAACGAACAATTGGTTTTTAATTTGCCTAGTGCAAAAGGTTTGGACGAGATTGGCGAACTCAATACCATTCCTATCGAAGACATTGGAATTGTGATTTTGGATAATCTACAAATTACGATTTCGCATAGCTTGATTAATAAACTTCTGGAAAATAATATTGCACTCATCACCTGCAACGACACCCACCACCCCACAGGTCTGATGCTCAATCTGGACGGGCATACGCTGCAATCTGCCCGATTTAAAGCCCAAATAGAAGCTAGCGAGCCACTCAAAAAACAACTTTGGCAACAAACCATCAAAGCCAAAATCACAAATCAAGCTGCGGTTTTGAGTCAATTAAAAATAGAATCTAAAAATATGTTAAGGTGGGCTGAGGATGTAAAATCGGGAGACAGTGATAACCTAGAAGCTCGAGCTGCTGCATATTATTGGAAAAATATATTAAAATTTATGCCCGATTTTTCGGGTTTTAACCGAGAGCGACATGGCGAGTATCCCAACAATTTTCTCAATTACGGCTACGCCATTCTGAGAGCAACTATGGCTAGAAGCATTGTGGCATCGGGTTTGTTGCCCACTTTGGGCATCCATCATCGCAATCAATACAATGCCTATTGTTTGGCAGACGATATTATGGAACCTTACCGACCTTTGGTTGATATGATAGTTTGCGATTTGATAAAAAAACACCCTGACCAAAAAGAAATTAATGTTGAAATAAAGAAAATACTTTTACAAATTCCCGCTATGGATGTCAATATTGACGATGCTAAAAGTCCGCTGATGCTCGCTACTCAAAAAACCACATATTCGCTATACAAATGTTTTGATGGCGAAACCCGAAAAGTAATTTATCCCAAAATTGCACCTAAAACATAAAATTGTAGTATATTACTCAAATAACTAAAAATGCGATTTTAGATTTAGGCTTCTGTATCATGCTCGAACGACTTAATCAATATCGAATTATGTGGGTGATGGTTTACTTTGATTTGCCAGTAGTGGAAAAAGCAGAGCGAAAAGCGGCTGCTAAATTTAGGCAAGATTTGCTAAAAGACGGCTTTACGATGTTTCAATTTAGTATGTATATGCGACATTGTTTTAGCAGCGAAAACGCAGAAGTTCATATTAAAAGGGTGCAAGTATTAATGCCAGAAAAAGGACACATCGTGGTTACAAAAATTACAGATAAACAGTTTGGCGAGATGAAAATATTTTATTGTAAAAAGAAACAAAAACCCAAAGGCGACCCACAACAATTAGAATTATTTTAAAAAATGGATAGAAGTTTATTTTTAAAAAGCATCATTAGCCTTGCGGGTGTGCAAGCATTGCCAACAAAATGGGTTAAAAATTACCAAAAAATATATCTTTTGCAGTTTTTTGTTCGTGGATTTAGATTTACGGATGGAGCGAAAATTTTGGATGAATTGAAGCAAAATTACATCCTCGATTTGGTACGAGAACCTCAAAATGCGTATGATGAAAATGCCATTGCCCTATATTACAATCAAACCAAAATAGGCTATGTTCCAAAAGAAAAAAACGAAATTTTGGCAAAATTAATGGATGCACAGGTTATAGATTTGGTAGCCGAGATTGTCAAAATCAATACCGAGGCTGCAGCTTGGGAAAACGTAAATGCCACCATTTATTTACTCAAAGAAGCATATTTACCTTTGGCAGAAAGTGCAAAATATTTATTAGAACTTGAAAATCCTCACTATTTTACATTGAGTAGAGACAAAGATTATATTACCAAAATTGATGTAAATCATTGGGAAAATGATGTGGATGATTATGATAATATTTGTGTAAAATTGATAGATAACATCTCCAACGACAATGTGTATAGTTGGATATTTGAATGTTTTCCCAGAGAGCAAGATTTTCAAGAGGCAGTAGATAAAGGTGTGTTTTTGATAAATAAAAACGATTTGCCAGCCGAATTGCTAAGTGAAATAAGTGAAACTGCAGAACTAATAGAAATTCAA
>JAAFJZ010000098.1 GCA_013298205.1 Cytophagales bacterium | reverse complement strand
GGTGTAAACCTGTAAAAGGAACGCTAGAAATTACACCTGTAACCGTAGAAAAAGCTATAACGCCAAGCGGTAATTTGTTGGCAATGTGGTTTAAACGATAAAAAGCAGGATTTCCCATCAAATTAAGTTCATCTACAGCCGCATAAAAAAATTGAGAAGTTCCTGTAAAAGTAGCGACAGGATTAAAAGCCATATTTTGGGCTTCAGCTAAGGTAAAAACCATACCAGTAGAAGTAATGGCGCAATTGCTCGCAAAAACAATTCCCACAGAAGTTAAGGGCAAAGTTGTAATCCTAAAACCCGTAACTGTACCATCAGCATCGGTACCCGAAAGCCCAGGAATGGTACTCAAAATCCAAGCACCGCTAATGGTATTGGCAAAAACATTAGGCTGAACTACAGGAGGCTGGTTTACCACTTGAAAGGTAATGGGAATACCGCCACAAATATAAGGATCACAAACTTGGTAATTGTAGGTATCATTGCCATAAAAATTATAAGAAGGAGTATAGAAAATATCACCCATACCCGAAATCGTTACACTACCTCCATTTGTAGAAGAGAAAATACCCGATGTAAGGGTAATGGGATTAGAATCTGGGTCATAATATGAATTTCCAGGTATACTTCCTGTAGCTAGTAAAGCGTGAACAGGAATATTAGAAATAGTAATAGCAGAACCTGTAGGCGCACGATTACAGGAAACTACATTCGTGCCGAGCACAGTAATAGTCATCAACCCAGGTATGGTATTGATACTGCCATAATTATCTGCCACTGCATAAGTAGAATTTACAATACCAGAGAAATTAGCTAAAGGTGTAAAGCTAACATTCCCACTTCCATTGTAGTTAAAAGTACCTGCAGAGGGAATTAATAAGCTTGTTTGTACGCCTGAAAGTGTGGTATTCAAATCTAAAGAAGAATAGTTGAAACTAGCCAATGGATTAAGTGTAATATCGTTATCGGCTGGACGAATCGTTGCTGTTTGCCAGCTGCAAGTTGATGCTCGATCATTTGTACCAAAAACATAGTTTGGAGCCGTTAGGGTAGCTGCGGGATATGCTTTGATATTTCTAATTTCATGGTTGTTAGTAGCTCCTCCAGTGCTGGCTGAAAATCCAAAACGATATTTCTCTAATACATTTTGGGGCATATCAGAGTTTAAAACTAAAGCTAATGCTCCTAGTCCTGCTTGCATATATACTTTTATATTCGAACCTGAAGGAGACCTAGGTGTTATTACCACCCTTGCTTTTCTAAAATTATTACTTGTAGGATCTTCACCTCTACTGTTCAAATAACCTACATATTGAGATGCATAAGCAAAATCCACAAAAGAATAATCAGAACCTCCATTCCTATTGCCTGGACCACGAACGGTTACAGAATTAGATCTTACTCCAGGTCCAGTTCTGCCTCCCTCTCTTAGGTTTGGTGATGCGAAATTGCCATATACATCAAAACCTACTCCTACAAAAGCATTGCTCAGACCTTCGTTATCGTACCCAGCATCAGAATAACCCAAAGCACCACCAAATCTACCAATTTGAAAAGATGTATTATTTCCATCAAACAAAAAGAAACAAATTCCATCTCCTTGCCAGCCTCCACCCCAATACGTAAGTTCAAATTCTATATCTATTCCTAATAATCCCGGAAATGTTACGGTACTATAAGCAAAACCTACTTGATTGGTTAGATTAGGTGTTAATCTTAAATAGCCTTGACCTTCTATATCTATACTTCCTGCCGTTAAAGCAGCACTTCCTCCATAAACCATTCCGGGTGCTGTAGAAAATGTAAAAGTTTGTAAATAAGGTAATTGTGCAAAAGAAAATGTAGATACAAAAAATGCAAGAGTAAATATTTTGATTTGTAACTTCATCTCATATATTTTTTACAAATTAAAATAAAAATAATACCATTAAAAAGAAAACCTAGGACTATTTATCTCGTTTCAAGTTTTTTGTTGAATAAAAATAAAAAAGCCTTCTCTTAAAAATTTAAGAGAAGGCTTTTTTATGTATTGCTTAAAAGAAAAAGCAGTCGTTAGACTACCATCCGTTTCTTGCAGGTACCAATTGAATTCCACCTTTATTTAAAACAGTAGAATTTGTAGGAAACATAATTGAAGCATCTGCAGCATCAAAAGACCAAACTATATCTCTGCTTACAGTAGGTAAACCAGCAGCTAAAGTATTTGAAGCAACTACAGTAACAGTAGATCCAAATAAAGTACCACTAGGAACTTTCATATCTGGAAGGTTTACACCTACAGTAGTGATGCCATTAAAAGCAGTAACACCAGTAGTAAGAGCTAAATTATCATATGAAAAAGCTAAACGTGGATTTAAATTACCTGGTCTTTGAACCAAAGTAACTGCGCTAATGTAACCAACTGGAGTCGGAGTAGCAATAGGATTTGATGAAGAAATTTTCAACATACCACCAATAGTAGAACCATTTAACATGGTAGGAAGATTTGAGAAAGTAACTACACCATTAGCTACAACACCAACGAAAATTGGGTTAATGTTTGCAGGAAGACCAGAACCAGTATAGTCTACAGAATAAAATGCAGTAGGAGGTACATTTGAAGGTACTGTGCTTGCATCATAATTACTAGTAATAGTTGCAGGTTGTAAATAACTTAAATAACCCCATGGTCTGAAAGTTAATGAACCGTTTAATTTTACATCATTTGCAGGAGTATTGGTATATTTTACTGTACCAAAATCGTAAGGTGCGTCTATCCTAGAAATAGCTGAAGCAGACCAAGAGTTAGGATAAGAAACTCCGTTTGTGTTTACATTGGTAACAGATGTGAAAGAAGCAGATTCTCCATCAATCAAATTGTTAAATGTAAAAACACCATTTGCATCAGTAGTAGCTATGAAGTAATTTGGTTCATATGTCGTAGAATAGAAAGCTCTAACCACTGCATTAGCAACTGGAATGTTGTTTGCAGTTAAGATACCTTTAGCTGAAGCTCCTAAAGCATTAAGCGTAACTGGTAGAACTTGGCTATAAGTTTTACCTTCCCATGTGATAGTAGGTGCATTTTGGGTATTGCTACTAGAAGCTGGTTGAGTAAGAGATACAACCTGATTTATTGAAGCATAACCTCTTCTTTTAACAAAAATAGATACTTGTCCGTTGTTTAATCCAGAGAAAATAACCATTCCATTTCCATCACGAGTGGTTTGAGTAGATTTAAAAGCGTTTTGACTCACAGTTACAGTAACTGAATCTAGTCCTTCTGATTTAGCTCCTTTTACTGAATTTGCCATTACATGAACGGTAAGCATGATGTTGTCAGCTGGTTTGATGTTGCTGCTTGCGTTTACAACGTTGTCATTTTTTGGTGTTTGGCAACCGATCATTACGGAAGCGGCTAACACACTCATTGAAAATAATCTAAATAGTTTTTTCATTGTTGATTTTGATTTTGGTTTTAATTTATTAAAATGAATAATGAGGCAAAAGTATACAAATATTTGCTCCTACAAAAAGAATTAAATAATAAGGCTTGAATAAATATGTACAATTTTATAAAACATTACAAAAAATATAAATATTAATATACAAAATTGAATTATAACAATATTTTCATTACTTTAATTCTAAAAAAAAAGAAAAATAAAAATGAGTATATGTCCAAATTATCTTTGCTATTAAATAAAAATTTAAAGTAAATGGGTTTAAAACTTCAAACTTAAATATGGATTATTGATTTTTATCTACCAAATTGGATTATGTTTAGTTTTGTTTTTTAAAGCTTTTTTAAAATTTTAAAAGTATTTTAATTTGATTGCTTACACCACTCTTACTGAAATCATTGGCTTTTCGTTTTTTCTTTGGCATTTTTTAGTAGTTTTGCTTTTTTAGAATTATTAATCATAGAAAGTTTTGTTCAAATAAAAAACTATTTCATTCAAAAAATAAACTACATCATACTACTCAAACTATAACGGATAATAAAAATAAAACCTATGGAAATCATTAAAGAATTTATTGACATTTTTCTACATCTAGATAAACATCTTGCAGAAATCATTAGTAATTATGGCACACTCACCTATATTATCCTGTTTTTGATTATTTTTTGTGAAACAGGTTTGGTAGTAACTCCTTTTTTACCTGGCGATTCACTTTTATTTGCAGTAGGAGCTTTCACGAGCATGGGTGCAAATGGAGAAGCTGCTCCATTAAATTTATTCTATATCATTATACTTCTTCTAACTTCAGCAATTTTGGGAGATACTTTAAATTATCATATTGGCAAATGGTTTGGCCCTAAAGTATTTGAAATAAATTTCAAACTACTAAACAAAAATCATTTGATTAAAACCCAAACTTTTTTTGAAAAACACGGAGGCAAAACCATCATTTTTGCTCGTTTTATTCCCATCATAAGAACATTTGCTCCTTTTGTAGCAGGAATAGGCACAATGAAATATTCCAAATTCATTCTTTTCAATATTGTTGGAGCGGTAGCTTGGATTTTAATTTTTACTTTAGCTGGTCATTATTTTGGAAATATGCCAATCGTTAAAAAGAACTTCACTTTGTTAATTTTTGGAATTATATTTATTTCTATTTTGCCTCCTATTTACGAATTAGCAAAAGAAAAATTCTTCAAAAAGGCTTAACATGAAAATCAAATTCCTTTCAATTCTTGCCAAATCCCTTTGGATAGGTTTACTCATAGGATTTCTATTTTTATTCTTGTTTATCCAAGCCATAAAAATAGATTTCTTAGGTTTGTTTGGAGGGATGCCCAGTTTGGAAAGACTCGAAAATCCTAAAAGTGATTTGGCATCAGTAATCTATACATCTGATTTTGAGGAACTTGGTAAATATTTTAGGTATAACCGTACACCCATTAAATATGAAGATATTTCACCTAATTTTATCAATGCACTTCTAGCTACCGAAGATGTTCGTTTTGAAGAGCATTCAGGAATAGACTTAAAAGGTATGCTAGCGATTACATGGTATTTGATTAAAGGCGATAGCAGGGGTTCAAGTACAATTACACAACAACTTGCTAAAAATCTATTTTCTACCAGAAGCGAATCTTTTAAAGGTACTTTGGGTGACGTAAAAGTAATAAAAACAGTAATTATCAAAGCCAAAGAATGGATTACAGCAATTAAGCTAGAGGAATCATACACCAAAAAAGAAATCATGACCATGTACCTTAATACTGTAGATTTTGGTAGCAATGCATACGGACTTTTGGTCGCTTCTAAAACTTTTTTTGATAAAAAACCTTCTGAACTTACTATTTCAGAATCTGCTATTTTGGTTGGCGTTCTTAAAGCACCTACACTTTATAGCCCTATTTTAAACCCAGAAAATGCTTTAAGAAGAAGAAATACAGTAATAGACCAAATTTTTAAATACAATTTTATAAGTAATAAATCCACAGCAGATTCTTTGAAAAGAATTCCAATCGAACTTAATTATAAAATTGATAATCACAATACAGGTTATGCAACCTATTTTAGAACCGTAACAATGGATTATTTAATAAGTTGGTGTAAAGAAAGGGGGTATGACCTTTTTGCTGATGGCTTAAAAATATATACAACCATAGATTCAAGAGCTCAAAAATATGCTGAAGAAGCGGTAGAAAAACACATGAAGTTTATCCAAAAACAATTTGAAACCGACTTCAAAGGTAAAAACCCTTGGATAGATGAAAATACAAAAGAAATTGAAAATTTTATTCCCAATGTAGCCAAACGTACCGAAAGATACAGAAGCTTGTATTTGAGATATCCCAATCATCCTGATTCAATAGAATTTTATATGAATAAAAAACGTAAAATGCGTATTTTCACTTGGAAAGGAGAGAAAGATACGCTTTTTAGTTCTTATGATTCCTTACGGCATTACAAACGCTTTTTACAAGCGGGTCTTTTAGGTATTGAGCCACATACAGGTCATATAAAAGTTTGGGTAGGTGGTTTGAATCATAAGTTTTTTAAATATGACCATGTAAAACAAGGCAAAAGGCAACCTGGCTCTACTTTTAAACCATTTGTATATGTAGCAGCTTTAGATAATGGTTTTGATGTTTGCACAGAAGTGAAAGACATTCCAGTAACTTTTCAATATGAAAATGGAACAGAAAATATTTCTTGGACTCCCAAAAATAGTGAAGATGAATATACTGGTGAAACTTTTACTTTGCGCCAAGCTATGGCTAGGTCTATTAATTCTATTACAGCATATCTTACACAGCAGTTAGGCCCTCAAAGAGTGGTAGAATATGCTAAAAGAATGGGAATTAAAAGTGATTTGGAGGCCGTTCCTTCTATATGTTTAGGATCGAGCGACTTATCTCTGTATGAACAAACTTCGGCTTATTGCACTTTTGTAAACCATGGCATACACACCGAACCGATTTTTATAACCCGAATTGAAGATAAAAATGGCAACTTAATTCAAGAATTTGTGCCCAAAACAACCGAGGCCATAAGCGAACAAACAGCATACAAAATGATTCACATGCTCAAAGGTGGTTTGGAAGAACGCAAAGGAACTTCTCAAGGTCTGTTTAGATACCCTAGTGTAACCCAAGGAAACGAGGTAGGCGGAAAAACAGGTACGACTTCCAACTATTCAGATGGCTGGTATATGGGTGTAACAGAAAATCTAGTTGTAGGAATTTGGGTAGGTGGAGACGATCGCTCCATACATTTTTCTAGTTATACCTATGGACAAGGCGCAAAACTAGCCTTACCCATTTTTGGCATTTTTATGGAAAAAGTATATGCAGATACAACTTGTAGCATAAAAAAATCATTTTTTACTCGCCCAACTGGTTTAATAGATGATTTTAATTGCTCAAAATTGAAAAGAATGCAGTCAAAAGAAGATTCTGTTAACATGAATAATAAAAGTAATCAGCTTTTAGATAATTTGTAATTACAAAAAAATCAACAAATATAATTTCACCAAGCCAATGACACACAAAATTAATCACATCAGCGCAATCCTTACCCAAGATGAAACCCAACCTGCATCACAAGCTATGATGTATGGAGCAGGATTTACAGATGAAGATATGAATAAAGCTATCGTAGGCGTAGGGAGCACAGGATATGATGGCAATACTTGCAATATGCATCTTAATTCATTGCAAGATTTAGCCAAAGAAAGTTGTAACCAAGCAGGATTGAAAGGTTTAAATTTCAATACCATTGGCGTAAGCGATGGCATTTCTATGGGCACTGAGGGAATGCGTTATTCATTGGTTTCCAGAGAAGTAATTGCCGACTCCATCGAAACCATAGCTGGAGCACACTATTACGATGGCTTAGTTACAATTGTAGGTTGCGATAAAAATATGCCTGGCGCATTGATTGCAATGGCAAGATTAAATCGCCCTTCTATCATGATATATGGTGGCACCATAAGAGGTGGCGAATACAAAGGAGAAAAACTAAATATCGTCTCAGCGTTTGAAGCTTTAGGAAAAAAAATATCAGGAACCATTACGCCAGAAGATTTTAAAGAAATTGTAAAACATTCTTGTCCAGGACCAGGTGCTTGTGGAGGAATGTACACCGCAAATACCATGGCATCAGCTATCGAAGCCATGGGAATGAGCCTTCCTTATAGCTCATCTTCTCCTGCTGAAGGAAAGAAAAAACTTGAGGAATGTCGAAACATAGGTGAAGCGATGAAAAACATTCTCACAATGGGCTTAAAACCCAAAGACATTATGACTTACGAATCGTTTGTAAATGCCTTTCGTTTGGTAACCGTATTGGGTGGTTCTACCAATGTAGTACTTCATTTGCTTGCCATAGCTCGCACTTCAGGCATCAAACTAGATTTGCAAGATTTTCAAAAAATATCCGATACTACTCCCCTATTAGCAGATTTTAAACCGAGTGGAAAATACTTGATGGAAGACCTAGAAAATGAAGGTGGAATACCAGCTGTGATGAAATTCATGTTGGAAAACGGAATGCTACATGGAGATTGTATGACCGTAACGGGCAAAACAGTAAAAGAAAACCTAGCCTCACTGCCTGGTTTAAGCAAAGACCAAAAAATTATCCATTCATTGTCTAATCCTATAAAAGAAACGGGGCATTTGCAAATGTTGTATGGCAACATTGCACAAGAAGGCTCTGTAGCAAAAATAACAGGAAAAGAAGGAGAAAAATTTGAAGGTACAGCCATCGTTTATAATTCTGAAGAGGAATTAAACCAAGGTTTGCTCAACAAAGAAGTGAAAGCAGGAAATATAGTCGTGATTCGTTATGTTGGACCTAAAGGCGCACCTGGAATGCCCGAAATGCTCAAACCCACTGCAACTTTGATGGGGCAAGGTCTTGGAGACAAAGTCGCTTTGATAACCGATGGCAGATTTTCAGGCGGCACACATGGTTTTGTAGTTGGGCATATCACGCCAGAAGCAAGT
>JAAFJZ010000097.1 GCA_013298205.1 Cytophagales bacterium | reverse complement strand
AATCAAAAATTTCTATAAGTCTATCATTTGATGATAAAATTGCTTTTGAGAAAAAACGTAAGAAAGTATTTAATCTCCTTGCGTGATACCACAAAGAATAAACGAAAGGCGTACAATATCTATCGTAGCAAAGGTCTTTACTACCTATTAAATTGAAACTCTCAGATTGACACTCTGAAAGGTCAAAAGCAAAGTTGTCTTTGTGCTTATTTTGCTCAAAGAAATTGTTGCCTGCTTCATAAATAATTTGGTCAAGAATTGATTTTTGATTTTCAATCCATTGTAAAAGTTGTTGTTCTTTCATATTAAATAGGGGCAAATCCTTGTTTTCCAATTCCAATCTCAGGGATATAAGATTGTATAATTTTCAATGTATCTTCATATTTTGCGGTAGTCCAATCTAATTCCCTAATCAATTTAGTTGCGTCTTCTCTCGTACTTGCAACAAACTTCCCTTTGTCGGGGTGAAACGGTTGTATAATAAATTTTTTTACTCCTGTTTCAATTAAAGTTTTAGCAAATTCATCAGCATCAACGACGGGCAGTAAAGGTGTCATAGTAATACAAGAGTTAATTCCTTCTTGTTGTATTTCCGTTATTGCCTTAATTCGTATTTTATTTGATGGGCATAAAGGCTCAAAGGCTTTTCTTACTTCTTCGCTATCTGTTGTAACTGACATATTAACCTGAATAGCTTTAAATTGCTTAAATAAATCAATATCTCTTGTAACTATTGGGCTTCGTGTTTGTATAACTAATCTTACTTCGTGATAACTAATTAATTCTTTCAAAATACTTCTTGTTAATTCAAGTTCCCTTTCAATAGGCTGATAAGGGTCTGTAACACTACTTAGATAAATGGTTTTGTCTTTAAGTGGCTTTTTACGAAATTTCATTAAGAGTTGTAAGGCGTTTTCTTTTATCCTTACCCAATAGCCCCAATTATCCATTTTTTCTTTTGTTGTGGCAAAAAATGCAGCATAGCAATAGTTGCACCCAAATGAGCAACCCGAATAAGGATTAAGAGTATAGTCATAGCCATCCATAAATCCTTTACCTTCCGTAAGGATAGATGAGGCATTTGAATATTCTAATTCAGTGTGTCCAAGTTTTGTTTTCTTGGGTTGTTGTGGCGTATCTTCTTGGAAAAGTAACATTGTTTCAGTTTGTTTTTGTTCTTTATAGTATCGCACAACGGACAGGTATTGCCGATGGTGGGAAATAGAATTACAAATGTTTAAATTTAGTACAAATGTCGAATAGAATTACAAATGTTGAATTACTTACTTTTGCCCACTAGCGGCAATACCATGTTAGTTGCAGTTTTTGTCATTTGGCTTGTTGGCAAACAAAGGAAGCCTTGATATACAGTCATTATTGCCTGTTCCTGTCAATGTGGTTCGATTCCACAAAATGACACTATGAGTTTTCAAAATATTTGCTAATTGTTGTTTCATCATTTAGTATTTCTATGTAAACGTCATTATTTATAATTAAATCTACAAATTTGTTGTATGAATAACAAAGTTTGTCGGTTAGTTTAGCAATGTCTGGGAATAAAACTAATATGCTTTTTTTATTTCTAAGTCTATTGTAAAGTTCTTTGTTTTGTTTCTTTTGGTCGTCTTGATTTGTGTATCCTTTGTAAAACTGTGTTACAAAAATTTCATTGATTGTTTCCGTAAATGGTTTGGCATAAGTAGTTCCACTATTTTCAAAGTCGTAAATAGGATGATGTGTTAAAATGAAAGATTTTGGGTGTTTTATAAAGTTTGCCCATTTTCTAATTTGTTGAAAAACTTTAAAATGTTTTTCTCTGTAAGTATCGGGTAGTTGAATAATATCAAAAACTATTTCAACTCTTTCTACCAAAAGATAAAGTAATAAAATGTAAACTGTAAAATCTTGTTGTATGTCTGTGTGTTGTTTGTTTTTATCTAAAAATCGTAAAATTAAAGTTGAACTGTCTGCAAAATTGCAGCCTAAACAATTATGGTCTTGTCCTTTAAGTCCACCAAAAGCATCGTGAATTTTACAAGAGTTTGGTGTACCATCTTGGTCTATGGCTTTTGTATAAAAAATATCAAAACACTCCTTAAATTTGACGTTTGCTGTTGGCATAATGTGTGTTTTTAAAATTGCAACTAACGTTTTGCGGCTTGGCGAAGGTGGCGATTTTCACCACAAATGTTGATGCGGAGAACCAAACTTTGATTAACCACAAATGTGTCTGCGGAGCACTGAACCGCCACTTTTGCCAAACCGCTGTTACCACCAGTGCTTGTGTCAAAATATAATTTACTTATTTGGATGATTTTAAGTCGCATGTTTTAGTATTTATTATTTCGAAACTCCTTCTTCACACAGTTTCTTGATCTATTGAATATTCCGTTTTATTGAATATGCAATCAATTTTATTGTTCAATTTTATTGAACAATTTACCAAATCGCTATTAACTATTTTCATTGCCGGACAACCTTCGGATGAACAAGAGCAGATATTATTTTCGCTTGGACTGGTTAGATTAATTTCAATTCCATCTTCCTTCCATGAACCAGAAAAACTATTCGGTAAATTCATAAACATTGTGCAACCATAAATATGTCCGTTTGGGTCAATTATTAAATTTTCCTTTTTTACCACTTCACACTCAACCTTATTAGCAATGGGCACAAACGTATTCTCTATTCTAATTTTAATATTTGACTTCAGAGATTTAACGGTTTGACAGACTTGTTTCCAATCTTGGATTTCAACTAGTTTCCCTTTTTGTGCAAATCCTCTATCTGTTACATAATGAATATTTATGTATTTCATATTCTCCAAATCACAAAATTCTATAATATGAATTAGGTCGTCAAAGTTGTCTTTTGAAATCGATGTAATTGCAGACATAGAAATTTTATCTAATTTGGCAAGTGCAATACTTTGATAGAGTTTTGCAAATACGCCTTTGCCTCTGATAAAATCATGCGTATCTGAATTAGAGCCATCAATACTAAAACATACATGAATTTTCTGCTTTATCTCTTTAGGTAATTTAGTATGTAATGACTGATATGATTTTTGTCCATTGGTAACTATTCTAGTATTTATACCATTATTTACAAATAAGTTGATAATTTCTATTATGTTTTTGTGAAGGGTTGGCTCACCTCCTAAGAGCGTTATATTTTTAACATTATGAATAATGCATTGTTCTACTATAGATTTTACCATGGAAAGGGGCATTTCCATATTTGTATTTAATAAATCTCCTACAAAACAATGATTGCATCTTAATCCACAAGAGTAATTGATGTATAAATCAATAGATTTAACAGAGTTTAGAAAGTCTTGAAAAGGTTGAAAATTGTTTCTATCCATCGCTTTCACTGTTTTTTACCTAAGATTTTTTTTATTGCTTCTATAGTTTCATCAATGCGTCCATTGTTATCTACTTCAATAAAATTAGAAGGCAGGTATTTTCGATAGTTAAGTTTAAGCGTATTGAAATTGTCTTTATCAGAATATCGTTTTTCAATTAAAGTTAATTGACCACGTTTGGTAATTCTCTCAAACATGTTTTCGAAATCTGTTGAAATAAAGATTACTAGGTCAGGCTGAACTAATTTGTCAAATAGAAAATCGAATTCTTGTGTAATTCCTTTTTCCAAACTTTCACAGTATACTAGGGTTGAATAATAATATCTATCAAAAATAATATTACTCCCTAATTGCAGTTCTTTTTTAGCAATACTTGAATTATTTATCGCTTCTCCACATAAGAAGCTAAAGCGTTCTTGTATTGAAACCTTGTCTATGTCAAAATTTGATTTTACTTCAGAAAAAGCGCCACCAATGCTTTTATGTTTTTTGTACCCATAATAGTTAGCTATCCAATCTGCAATTGTCGATTTCCCTGAGCCGTCAGTTCCTTCTAATACAATAAAGGGATATTTTAATTTCATACTTGAGTTCTCTTTTAGCATTGGTGGTAACGTTTTGCGGCTTGGCGAAGGTGGCGATTTTCACCACAAATGTTGATGCGGAGAACCAAACTTTGATTAACCACAAATGTGTCTGCGGAGCACTGAACCGCCACTTTTGCCAAACCGCTGTTATGTGCTGTTTTTATTCTTTGGTAAAGCTAATTTGTCCACCGCCTTGAAATAAAATCATTGTTTTTGCAGTCGGATTAAACTCAAATTTTGCTCCTGCTTGGTCAAACTTAAATTTGTCTTTGTCTGTTGATTCAAGTGGAAATGCGGGTTGTCCTGTCCCTTGTGCAATTAAATTGTTTCCGTCTTTTGTAATTGTAATTTTCATCGGAATTTGTTTTGAAGCATAAACTCCCAAATATTTATCTAAGTCTTCAGAAGTCAATGAAAAAGTTGTGAAGATCGGAATTTCATATTGCTTATTGTAAACTGCACTTAAAACTGCAATAGAAATATCATTGTTATTAATATTTGTTCCATTTGAAATCAATGCATACGAAATGTTGTCGTCTGCAAAATGAGAAAACACTGAATTAAAACCGTCAATTCCACCTGTGTGTCCGTAGCCGACACTTTTGTAGAAAGGAATTTGAAACAAACCAATTCCGTAACCGTCTTTTATGGTTTTCATTATTTCAAGACTTTCATTTGTCAAAAGTTTACCGCTAAATAAAGCGTCTGAAAATTTTGTCAAGTCGCTTGGTGTAGATATTATTGCACCTGCACCTAATGGGACTGTAAAATCTGTTTCGGTTTCTATTTTCCATGAACCTGCGAAACTGTATGATTTACATTCGTTGTTCTTTGGGTTGATTTTGCCAAAAACATAAGTGTTAGTCAAGCCGATTGGTTTTGCGATAAATTCTTGTAACAATACAGAATACGATTTTGTCAAAGTCTTTTCAAGAATGTATGTCAAAAGCACAAAATTTGAATTACTGTATTCTGCTTTGCTGTCAGGGTTGAAATCGCTACCACCTTTTGAGATAATTCCAATCATTTCCTTTTCAGTCTTTGGTTGCTCGTTCCAAGTCAAAAAGTCTTTGTCGTCCGTGAAATTATGTATTCCACTTCTATGGCTTAGTAAATGTTTTACAGTTATTTTCTTTGCATTTTTTATTGTCGGAAACCATTTGTCAATAGTCTGATTTAGGTCTAACTTTTTTTGTTCAACTGCTTTTAAAATCAAAACTGTCGTGAACGATTTAGAAATTGAGCCAATTCTGTATTTTGAATTTTCAGTCGCTTTTACTTTATCTTCAACGTCTGCAAGTCCAATTGATTTTGTGTAAATAATTTCTCCGTTTTTTGAAACTGCAACACTACCCATAAACTTGTTATTTTGTTCAAGTGCGTTGAAGTAGTTGTCTAATTTGGTTTTGTCAAGGTTTTGCGAAAACCCAATTTGACTTAATGTCAAAAGTAACGCTGTCGTGAAGATAATTTTTGTCATTTTTTGTTTAATTAATGTTGTCGTTTACGGGTCTTTTTAAAATAGCACATAACGGATTAGGGCTTGGCGAAGAAGGGGAATTAGAAGCACAAATGCTCAATAAACCACAAATGTTGATAGAAGTACAAATGCTCTATTTAGCACCTCTGCCCCTTTTTTGCCAAACCCTTGTTAGGTGCAGGTGTTTTTTGTCCACCATTTACGTTAATTAAATAAGTGTTTTTGTAATGTATTTTCTGTAATTCCATTAAGTTTTTTCTTTTCAATTTTGTCTATAATTTCTTGCAAATTTTTAGGTGTCAAAACTGTTATGTCTTTTTGCTCTCGAATTAATTCACGGTTCAAATCAAACATTGGATTATTTAAATCTCCAATTGGGTCATACATTATAGCTCTCGGAATATTATAATCTTTTGCAAACCCCATTGCTAATCTTGCCCCACTATCTAATTTTTGGTCTGTTATTTTCCAACGAGTTGCTGAATCTTGTGCATAGCTTGAAGCCAAAATAATTGTATCACAAAATAATGCTTGTAATCTATCTCTGTCTTTATATCTACTACTTAAATCCATTGCAGATTTATGTTCATCATAGTATTCTGTAATTAAAAGTCCACCATTTTCAACTATTTCAAATGCCAAAGGTTTATTTTTTGCTGGCATAATATTATTTAAAGGACTTGGTAATATTGCAATTGTGTTTCCACCTAAAAGTGCTTGTTTATGTGCAATACTGTCACAGCCGAATGCTAAACCACTAACAATTATTACATTTCTTTTGACAATTTCAGCAACAATTTTTCGCTCTCTATTTTCGATAGCTTCATCAGGATTTAGAAGTCCAATAACTGTTATACAATTATTTTCAATTTCTAATAAACTTAAATCGCCTTTGTAAAAAATAAAAATTGGTCTCTCACTTTCTTTTACAGTACCTCTATATTTTGGGAAATTTTTGTCTCCAATTGCAACAATACCATCGCAACTTTCCTCAAATATTTCTATTTGATTTAAGATTTGATTTTTGTTAAATTCAAATTCATCTATTGTAACTGATTCGTCTTGTTTTGAATTAATATTTATTGTTGAAACAATAGTTTCAATATCTTCATTTCCTTTTAGATTTTTAATAATCCAAGCTCTACCAATTCCTTTAAAGGTTTTAGCTGTAATAATATTTATTGCGTTGTCTGTATATTTCATATTAACTCAAATTTAATGGTGAGAAATCGTATTTCCAATTGCATAAAATGAAACAGAATTTGCACCTTTACTTATAAGTGATTGGATTGCATCTTCATCTATATTGACAGTTTTTGTGTAAATGTCGTCAATTAATAAAATATCTTTCCCATTTACATCATTTAAAATATTACAAGTTGCATTAGTTATACCAACATAAGGCAAATCTCCATCATTATTAAACCCTTCCATTGGTCTTCTTAAATGTGTTGTCTTGGTATTTGTATGTCTTGTGATATAACTTGTTCCGTCAATTAAACCAAGCTTATTGACAATTTGTTTAACAGTTGCCTTAAATAACAATTGATTTTGATGATAGGAATTGTCGGCTTTTGACCTTGGAACAACACAAATAGTTAATGCTTGTATTCCTAAATGTGTTTGAATTTCGGGTAAATCAATGCTTAAAATATTTGCAAATTCCTTCATTGCTATCTTTAATTGGTCAATTGTCCAATTGTGATGTATGTCGTTTTTTAATTTATATAAAAAATTCGGATTGTTAGGTAAATCAACTCCACCAAAATGGGTATGATAAAATCCTTGAATATTTTTAGTTAGAAAATTATTTTTTTCAATTGTAAATGGTGTCATAGTTTAAAATTTTATTATGTTGTCAATTGGAATTCCTGCTAATAAAGCATCGTCTATTTCTTCTTTTTCATTTTCAAAAACTATAACAGTTTGAGCCGTAAGGCTCAAACTTGATATTGCCTTTTGATATTTGTTTATATGTGTTTTATTAGTAGCTATTTGTTTGAAAAGTAAAAAATTAAATTTGTCAGTAAGGTTGTGATAATTTAATATTGTCAATGCTCTGTCTTCTCGACAGTTCGTAACTAATACAGTTGTATTTGTCTTGCTATATTTTATTAGAATTTCAGCAATTTCAGTATTCACTTTTGTTTGTGATAAATACTCTTTATAATTTTCTTCTTTTTGTTTTATGATATTTCCAAATTCGGTATCTGTCAAATTTGGCATTAGTGCTATTAATTTGGAACGATTAAATCTTTCAGTTGGATTGTATTGGATTTCGTTCTTAGTTTTTGTCACATTTTGTATTGCATTTTTATAGGATAAAAAGTTTGCAAAATCAGTGTCTACCAAAGTTCCGTCCAAATCGAAAAGTAAAACTGTGTCTTTATTTATTTTTGAATTTATTTCTTGTAGTTTGTTTTCCATTATCCCCTTTTAGTTGTCTGTTATTGTTTAGGGTGTCGGTCTTTACACTTGCACCTAACGGTAAAAGGCTTTGCGATGGTTGGGATTCGGAGTACGAATGTTCAGCCTTAGCACAAAAGCCAAATAGTAGCACAAAAGTTTAATTAACCACTTCTGCCCAACTATTGCAAAACCTATGTTAGCAGTAGCCTTTTGGTCGGAAGTACAAATAAAATAAAAAATGATAAAAGGTAAAGATTTAAGGTTAGGAAATCTTGTAAAAGACAGAGGCGAAAAAGTAATCAGAATTGATTTTTTAGGGCATATTCAAGATGGTTACAATACTAAATTTGGGCAATTGGTTTTTTTGGAAGGTACAGAAGTACATCCAATGACAGAATATTCAGATTATGCTATTCCAATACAAATAACAGATGAGTGGATTATAAGATTTGGATTTGAAAGACAAGATAATAGTTGGAAACGACTTTGTATTTGTAATGATTGGACTTATTTATATTGGGAAAGGTTGGCAGGATTTGAATTGTCGGTAAATAAACATTCTATTATGTTACCTAAAATACTGTATGTTCATCAGTTGCAAAACTTTTATTATTCACTAACTGGTGAAGAGTTAGTGAATGCTCGGTAAGGTTACTGCTAACGGTTTGGGGCTT
>JAAFJZ010000096.1:3164-8521 GCA_013298205.1 Cytophagales bacterium | reverse complement strand
ACCAGGGAATTAGTTTATTTATCGTAATTCTATTTAATTTGTGTAACTAATAAGTCAATTAGATTCCTTTTCTTTAAGCTATTTCATTAAGATTAAGTATGCAAAAGTTAAAAATAAAGTCATTCGGTCCGATAAAAGAAGCCAATATTAGCTTTGGAGACCTAACTTTATTGGTAGGTCCTCAAGCAAGTGGAAAAAGCATCTTCATTCAATTATTAAAACTTTTGATTGATAAAAATCATATCCGCAAAACGCTTGAGCAATATAATTATGTGTGGGACAAAGACATAGATAAAACTTTAAACTTCTATTTCGGTGAGGGTATGTCTAAAATTTTGAAATCGGATACCGAAATACAATTAGATGAAGAAAATATAATTTTGGATAGATTTTTATCACCCAAACTTGGTGGTGGTCAAAATCTATCTAATCCCTCTGAATTGTTATTTTATATTCCAGCCCAAAGGATTTTAAGTGTTTCAGATGGGAGACCCAAGCCGTTTATGGAATTAGATTCATCTGCACCCTATATTTTGAGGCATTTTAGCGAAATACTTCGGCAATTGCTCCAAAACGGAATGTCAAAGTCTGAATCTATTTTCCCAATAAGCAATCGATTAAAAGAACCTTTACGCCAATCGTTTAATGAAAGCATTTTTCATGATGGAAAAGTGGTAATGGATGATAGAACGGGACAAAAAAAAATGCGAATGCAAGTAGATGATATGAGTGTGCCATTCATTACGTGGAGCGCAGGACAAAAAGAGTTTATGCCCTTGCTATTGGGATTTTATTACCTATGCCCACCTTCAAAAGTGAGTAAAAAAGATGATTTTAAATATGTTGTTATAGAAGAGCCAGAAATGGGTTTGCATCCACAGGCTATAAAATCGGTAATTTTGCAAGTTGTGGATTTACTTTCTCGCGATTATAAAGTAATTATCTCTACGCACTCACCTGTATTGATAGAATTTGCTTGGGCATTTAATCATTTGAAAAACTCAAAAGTACAAGACAACGCTTTGTGTGATTTATTCGATTTAAAGAAAAGTGCTTCTACCAAAAATTTATTTGAAAATATTCTCTCGAAAAAAACAATTCAAACTTATTATTTCTCAAGAAAAGAAGGGAAAGTAAGCACAAAAGATATCTCTAGTTTAGATGCAGGAAGTGATGATGAAGCTGTTGCAGAATGGGGAGGTCTATCTCATTTTTCAAGTAAAGCTACCGATGTAGTTTCCAAATATTTTAAAGATGAGTAAAAAAAAGATTCTAAGTTTTCAAGAGGCTGTAAAAGCGAGTCCCGATGTTTCTGAAAATTATTGTGCAGGATTAACTGCTTTTGGCAAATATAGCTCAAAAGTAAGCGTAGATAACACGCATTATTTGCAAGGAAGTATAGATATTGACAAATCTACCGAAAAAAAATACCCTAACGACAGCCGTTGGGATTATGCTTTTGCTTATAAAGGAGAAGTTTATTTTATAGAAGTTCATTCAGCTTATTCGAGTGAAGTGAGTGTTTTAATGAAAAAATTTCAATGGTTGAACGACTGGTTAATTCGTGAAGCTCCTGAAATACTCAAATTAAAATCAAAGAGTAGATTTCCTTTTTATTGGATTCAATCTAAAGGTTTTGCCATACCTAAAACCTCACCCCAATATAGACAAGCCATAAGTATAGGCTTAAAACCTATTGCAAAACTAAACCTTAGCGAATAGAAATGCTTCAAACCTATAAAAATACCCACAAAATTCTTGTCGCAATTGATTGTGTGATATTTGGTTTTGAACAGACGGAACTTAAACTATTGCTTGTAAAGCGAAATTTTGAGCCTGAAATGGGGAAATGGTCTTTGATGGGTGGGTTTTTAGGTGAAAATGAAAATCTAGACAAAGCTTCTAAGCGAATTTTATTTTCTCTTACAGGTTTAGAAAATATTTACATGGAACAGCTTTATGTCTATAGCGAAACAAATCGAGATCCTGTGGAGCGAACGCTTTCGGTTTGTTATTTTGCCTTGATTAATATTCAAAATAATGAAAATGAAGCAAGGCTAAACCCAAATGCACAATGGATAAGTTTGAAAGATAAGCCTAAGCTCATTTTTGACCATGACCAAATGGTGGCTCATGCACTAAAAACTTTAAAAAATAAAGCATCCATGCATCCTATCGGTTTTGAGTTAATGCCTGATAAATTTACCATTCCTCATTTGCAAAAATTGTATGAAGCCATTTATGATGCACAAATAGATAGGCGAAATTTTAGTAAAACTATTCTTGCCACAAAATTATTGATAGATACGGGCGAGAAAAACACCAATTCCGTAACCAAAAAAGCAACTGTTTACCAACTGAATAAAGAAAAATACACCCAATATCAATATTCATTTTTGAATTTACCCACTTTAAAAACGCTTTAAATTATGTATAAATCATTGAAAGAAGAAGCTTATGAAGCCAATATGGAACTGCCTAAAAGAGGTCTAGTTCTTTATACTTTTGGCAATGTAAGCGCAATAGATAGAGCCAAGGGCATTATCGCTATCAAACCTAGTGGTGTGCCTTATGAAGATTTAAAACCCAAGGATATGGTTATTTTAGATCTTGAAAATAAGGTTATAGAAGGCTCCATGCGACCTTCTTCTGACACCCAAACCCATGTTATGCTTTACCAAAAGTTTGAAAAAATAGGAGGAGTTTGCCATACACATTCCACTTATTCGGTGGCTTGGGCGCAAGCTTTAATGCCGATTCCTAATTTAGGAACTACCCATGCTGACCATTTGGTGGCAGCCGTGCCCTGCACTGAAGTGATGAGCGATGAAATGATTGCAGGGAATTATGAATTGGAAACTGGAAACCAAATCTTAAATGTGTTCAAAAATCTTTCTTATGAAGAAGTTGAAATGGTTTTGGTGGCTTGTCACGGGCCATTTACGTGGGGTAAATCTGCAGCAAAGGCAGTCTATAATGCAGCTGTTTTGGAAGAATTGGCAAAAATGGCATTTTTAACTCAATCTTTAAATCCAAAAATCAAACCTATTAAGCAAACTTTAATCAACAAACATTACCAACGCAAACACGGCAAAAACGCCTATTATGGGCAAGGCTGCTAATTCAATTTTGCATTATTTATACACTTAAATTACATTCTAATGAAAACAAAAACAATCTTTTTAGGCATTGGCTTATTTTTTACTACCGCTATTTTTAGTTTAGCTCAAAACATTAAATTTGATATTCGCCCTGATGGCACATTTGATGTCAAGGCTACAAATGTAAGTTTGCTAAATTGCTATCCGGCTATCAACAATAGCTCATTAAAGCCTACAAAAATTAATTTCACCAACAATGCCTCCTCAAAAACCATCCAATACACACTAATAGATGGCACACTTGAGCTTAGCTTTTCTTATGAAGGCAATGCATTAAAAATCACACCCAACTTAAAAAGTAAAACCATTGTAGCTGATTACATTTCTATTTTGAGAGATGCCGAGGTAAAAGGGGCAAATAAAATATACCGTACGTCCAAAGAACACATGGGAGAAGGCGGTGTAAAAAAATGGCCAAAAGATAAAACTGAGTTTAGCAATTGCAGCGGTGTAACGGGACTTGTACCTGATTCTGGATCGACCTTGGTAATCGCAACGAGAGATTTTAGAAAATATATGTCATATACAAATCTCAGCCCTACAGATAGAAATGAAGGCAAAAAAATGATTGAGGTATATCTTGCAGCAGAAGGAATTCCCGTTACGACCTTACCCTCTTTTTACCTTACAGAAAACACTTCTGCTTTTCTTGCCATGCAAAATGAGGCCAAAGCTGTGGCTACAGTTATGAATGTGAAAACAGATAAGCCCCAATCTTACCATTGGTGTTCTTGGTACTATGCCTACTTTTACCTTACCGATCAAATGCTTTCTGGGTATTTAAAAGGATTTAATACCATCAAACCCCGAATCCCTATTAAAACAGTACAGATTGATGCAGGTTACCATCCACACGTGGGCGACTGGCTCGAACCTAGTGATAAATTTCCCAATGGTTTGGAAGCTTCTGTAAAAGAAATACTTGCAGATGGCTACAAAGCAGGCATTTGGATTGGACCTTATATGGTAGGCAATAGAAGTAAATTGTATAAAGAACATCCCAATTGGATATTGCGTACCAAGGATGGCAAACCGATTATCAATTTATTGCTTTATGGAGAAAATCGGCTTTGGGGTGCAATGGATGAAGAAATTTATGCCCTTGATACCAGCAATCCTGAGGTGATGAACTATTTGCGCAATGTTTTTCGTACGTTTCGCAAACTAGGAATTACACTTTTTAAAACTGATTTTATGCTTTATGGAGCCGAGAATTCCAATAAAGTAATTCGCCATACGCCTGGTAAAACTTCTATGGAATACCAAAGAGAGTTTTTTGAAATGATACGCCAGGAGATTGGGCCAGAATCATTCTGGTTGGGATGCATTGCTTCATTTGAACCCTTATTGGGATTTGCTGATGCAATGAGAATTTCGGGCGATATCGCTCCCAATTGGGAAAGTAGCATCACGATGTTTACCGAATCCAAAGGAATGCAACACGTAAATAATGTTTGGTTTCAAAATGACCCTGATGCTATTATTTTACGCTCCAAATACAACCACATGAGCGATATGGAAGCCAAATCATTGATTTTGTGGATGGGAATGCTGGGAGGTGTAATTAATACGTCCGATATTTTTCATGAAATTCCCAAAGAACGTACAGCTTTATTTAGGTTTTTAGAACCCAATGAAACCAAACTTACTGCTGCTATTCCTTTTATAGATAAAGATGATAAATTTGAAGTTTTGGTAAGAAATTACCCTAACAAAAATGCTTATGCCGTACTTTTTATCAATAGAAAAGAAGAAGAAATCTCAAAAACATATTCTTTGCAAAGCTTAATCGGTTCTGAAAAAGGCATTTGCTTTGATTGGGATGAAAATGGAAATCAGAATTTGGGCGAGAAAACCAGTTTGAATATTACCTTAAAACCGCACGAAAGCAAATTAATTTACATTTCTAAAGACGGAAAGTCTCCACAAGTCATGACTTTGGGTGGCAAGGAGTAGAGTTGAAGTTTATGAGCGATTACCAATGCTAAACCATTAGTAATCGCTTTCCTCTATCTAGCGAAGAACTTAGTTCAGGTAGTTTGGATTTGAATTGAAATTGTATTTTTTTTGCAAACAATCCCACAAAGTCATGCCAAATCCTTTATTAAAATTATTTCGTCCACATATTTTAAATGTTATACCTTATTCTGCTGCAAGAGATGAATTTAAAGGAGAAGCAAAGGTCTATCTTGATGC
>JAAFJZ010000096.1:0-3154 GCA_013298205.1 Cytophagales bacterium | reverse complement strand
AAATGCATGGGGAAATGAACTTGGCGGAAACCATCGCTACCCAGACCCACTTCAATGGGCGGTAAAAGCAAAAATCAGTAAAATAAAAAATGCCAATATTGAAAATATATTCATTGGAAATGGCAGTGATGAGCCTATAGATTTGATGGTAAGGGCGTTTTGCGAGCCTCAAAAAGATAAAATACTCATCATGCCACCTACGTATGGCATGTATAAAGTGAGCGCAGAAATTAATAATATAGAAGCGATAGAAGTTCCCTTATTGAATGACTTTCAAATAGATGTAGAACAAGTAAAAAAACACCAAAATGATAAAAATTTAAAAATTATTTTCATTTGTTCGCCTAATAATCCGAGTGGCAACAACATTAATCACGCTGACATTTTGACTATTCTAAAAACTTTTTCTTGCGCAGTAGTGGTAGATGAGGCATACATAGACTATTCAGAACATGAATCTTGGCTCAATGCCATCAAAGATTTTCCTAATTTGATGGTACTGCAAACCTTATCCAAAGCTTGGGGAATGGCAGCCTTGCGAATGGGCTTGGCATTTGCAGATAGCGAAATTATACAGGTATTAAATAAAATAAAACCACCCTACAACATTAATTCCTTAAGTCAAAATGCTGCGCTCATTGCATTATACAAGGAAAGTATAAAAAATAAAAATGTAAATAATGCTATTTTGGAGCGTAAAATGCTGGAAATAGAACTGCTTAAAATGCCCTTGGTAATAAAAGTATTTCCTTCCGATGCCAATTTTTTACTTGTAAAAACCAGTAACCCTAAAAAAATATACCATTACTTAACCAGCCAAGGCATTATTGTGAGAGATCGTTCTGGTGTAAAAGGATGTGAAGGTTGTTTGAGAATTACCATTGGCACAGATGAGGAAAACAGGATTTTGCTCGCCACTTGGAATCAATTAAAAAAAGAATATTTGTAATCCAATTTTTCTACTTAACCAATTTAACTCTGAAAATTTTACCTTAATTTTACTTTTAATTCAATTTAAAACTCAAGTATTAGTTTACTAGAAAGTAATAATAATATTTTAACTTAAAATTATGACTTCAATCAAAAAAAATTTCATCTCAATTGCTATAATTCTTTTTTTGGGAATTTGTGCATACGTTTATTATTTGAACGAAAAAAAAACTATAAACAATAACTCGCCAGAATCTACTATTTTGGAAAATACAGTATCGGAATTTCAAAAAGAAGGGACTTTAGTTTTTTACAAAAATAAATTAAACCAAAAGCTACTTCATATTGAGATTGCAGAAAATGAATATGATAAACAAAAAGGTTTAATGTTTAGAAAAACTATGGCAGATTCATTGGGTATGCTATTTCTTTTTGATGTAGAAGAACCTCAATCTTTTTGGATGAAAAACACGCACATATCACTTGACATTATTTATGTAAACAAGAAAAACATTGTTGTAAGCATTGCAAAATACACAAAACCTTATTCTGAGATTGGTATTCCTTCAATTAAAGCAGCAGACAAAGTAATTGAAGTGAATGCTGGATATTGCGATAAAAACCAAATTTCAGAAGGAGATTCAATTTCATATTCAAGGTAGTTAGGCGAAATGCATTAATAACATCTGAACTCAAATAGACAAGATATTTTGTATCTTTGAAAATTGAATTTTTATATAAAAAAAAATGAAACTTACAATAGACAATCTTGGCAAAATTACACATAGTGAATTAGAGCTAAATAAGTTAACTATTCTTGTAGGCGACAACAACTCAGGAAAAACATATATTACATATAGCACTTATGGGTTACTTAAAAACTGGTCTGATTTTATTAATTATTCAAGTTTCAAATCACTAGAAACTAGACTTAAAAGTGAAGGTCAAATAACGTTAGATAAAGCAGAACTTATTAGCATTGTAGCAAAAAGTATTACTTTCGACAGTACTAACTTTCAAAAAAGAATAAGGGATTTATTTAATGACAAAGAAAAAATATTTGCTGAGGCCAAAGTGAAATTAGAATTTGATACACCAACAGTTTTTAAAGACTCTGAAAGAAAAATACAAATTGGCGAAAAAATCTCTTTTGAAGGCAAACTTACAAGCAATACATTATCAATTAGCTATACCAAAGAAGCCGACAATGATATTGATGAAAGGCTATTCAAAAGAGTATTAGGCGACTTATTTACTTCGCTTGTTTTTGACGATATCTTTCCAGACCCGATTATTATTACAGCGGAGAGATTAGGCATATCTTTATTTTACAAAGAACTTGACGAAAGAAAAGCATCTTTAGTTGATAGTCTTCAGAAATTGGAAAATACTGAAATTGAATATCACCCATTAGATATGTTTATGTCAATGAGTGCTTATTATGCAACTCCAATTCGAGATCATATTGCCTTCACAAGAAACTTGGATAATATCAAAAAGAATAACTCAAAACTTGATTCTGGTTATTCAATGGAGATTATTAAGGAAATACTTGGTGCTGAATTTAAAAAAGAGAACAAACAAGATATTCGGTTTTACACGAAAAATAAGAAAAACAACAAATTTGATATACCACTTTACTTGGCATCATCATCTGCAAGATGCATAGTAGACATTTATTTTTACTTAAAACATATAGCGAAAGAAGGTGATATTCTAATAATTGATGAGCCTGAAAGTCATTTAACATTAAAAAATCAAAGGTTAATGGCAAAGCTAATTGCTTCGCTTGTTAATCTAAAAATTCATGTTTTTATCACTACTCATAGTGACTTTTTAGTGAAGGAATTAAATAACTTAATTTTATTGTCAAATGACTTTAAAGAAAAAGAAACTTGGCTTATTAAAAACAAAAAAGATTATTCAGATTCTGATAAGTTAAACCACAAAGATATTTCTGTATATCAAGCAAAAAATGGGCAATTAGATAAATTAACAGTGTCTCATAAAGGAATTGAGGTTCCATTTTTTGATGATGAAATTAATAATCTTTTTACTGTCTCTTCTGACTTAGATTATTTAATTGATTAAAGGATGAGAGAAATTTTTTGTGATATAGAAGTGATTCAAAGCTTTGACCAATTGAATCAAACAATGGTTTTACGAGAAGACGAAAACCGACAATTAATAACAATTGGTGGTATTCCTTTAGATTCAATATTGT
>JAAFJZ010000095.1 GCA_013298205.1 Cytophagales bacterium | reverse complement strand
AAAAAGCCCTTTGTAAACCAAAAACACCTTCTCCAATTTGCACTTGACCTAAGCCTGTTTCACAGGCGCTCATTACAACAAGCTCAGTATTTTGAAGATACAAATTCATTGCTTCATAAGCAGTTAATATTCCATTTTGAGAATTAATTGAATTAGAATTACTTGTTTTTATTACATCACCACCTTTATATAAAACCAAGCCAGAACGAATCAAAGGGTTATCTACCATTCTATTTTCATTATAGCTATGTTCATGCGAGAGGCCATAATTATTTTTTTCAGGAATGAAATACCCATGTGTTGCTATATGAAAAACTGTGGGCGATTTTATTTCTTTTATGGTAGCTTCATCAGCCTTTTTGCCAGTATAAATAGTTGATTTCCAACTTTTTTCTTTAAGTAATTTTTCTATTTTAAATACCTCTTCTTCTGCTCCTGGCAAATTAGATAAGGTCATATTACCAGCTCGTAAGGGGTCGTATGAGAGATTGCTACTCTGCAAAGATTCATAATACTTAGGATTGCCCACCAGTACTATATTTTTATTATCTATAGCTTTTATATGATGCTTATTAATATGGTGTAAAATATCTCTAGTGCTACTTACATAAATAACTTCTAGTTCATCAATTGGAAAAGTGTTATCAGATGAGCGTAAAGTTTCAATATTAATCTGTTGGTAAATTCCTTCTGTAGAAAGGAATATTCTTTTGCAATCTTTTAATTTTGTTTTAATTGGGTTCCAAAATACTTGAAAAGAAACATGATCATCCACTTTATAATGCATACAATTACGATAATATTTGAAGTATCTATTTTCCATATTGTAACCTCTTTTGAGAATTACATATTCAGGCGCATTTTCTGTTTTGGGTTTCACAATAAGTGAAACATAAATAATGGAATCAGTAAAATCTTTATCAAAATACCTAAACCTTACCATTTCGACAGAAGCTTCTTCTGGTTTTAAGTTAGCTTGAACGTCTTTCCAGTTCAATTTTTTATTATCAAAGTTGCTGGCAAACTCTTCAGAATATTCACTTAAATTTTTCTCAAGTTTTTCTATTTCTGCCTCTAAACTGGCAGCAGAAGTATGAGAGTGGTGTTGTCCTGGCGATAAAGATTTGGATAACGCTTCTTTTTTACGACTCCATTTATTATAGATTTTAATTAGGTTAGAGTCTCCACTAGCCAAAACACGTTCTTTAATTCTTAAAGTCGTATTAAAAAGAAGCGATTTTGTAGCCAAACTATTTTCGTATACTTTTGCTGTAAGCTCAGGTTGTTCTTTTATAAGTTTAAAAGCTATATTATTATAAAACTCATAGTCTTCTTTAAATCTGCTCCAAAAACGATTTTTTTCTCTATAACTTAAATTGGGAAAAATATCATGTATATATTCTATGTACACTTCTGTAGCTTCATTCATTCTGTTTAGCGCATCAGTAGTTTTTCCTTGAATGTAATTGAGTTTAGCTATTTTTGAAAGTGTTTTTACATAATCTGGGTGCTTGTTATTAAAGGTATTTTTATAAATTCTTATTCCTTCTTCATACAAATTACTCGCTTCATTATAACGACTTAGTTCTTTTTCAATATCCCCTTTTAGAATGTAATTTTGAGCCAAATAAATACTATTAGAACCAAATTTTTCTTGCAAAATATATGTTGCTTCATTGGCTAAAATCTCGGCTGCTTCTTTTCTTCCCGTGTTTAAATACAAAATAGCAAGGCTTTTTAACTCTTTAGCATACATTGGATGCTTAGCCCCAAAAACCTTTTGAGTAATTTGAATGCAATCTTTTAGAAGTTTTTCAGCTTTAGAAAAATGATTTTTTAAATGATCATTACTATAATAGATTGATGCCAGCTCGTTAAGTTCATCTACAACTTCAGGATGAAATCTACCATATTTTTCTGAATAAATTTTAATTACCAACTTAGAATCCGCTTCAGCTTTATCAAAATCACCAAATCCCTCATAAAGTTTTACACGCTCTTTAAGTGCATCTGCGTAATGAGAAGAGGCATTTCCAAATATCTGAGCCGATAGGTCTATAGATTTTGCTATTACTTTTTGAGCAGCATAATATTCTCCCTCATATAAATATAAATCTGATAATAAATTTAATGCAGGAAGGATTTCTCTATCATAATTCTTACTTTTTCCTTCAATTTGCAACATCCAATTATAAATAAAGCTTTCCGCTTTGTCATATTCACCAGTTTCTATTAAATATTTTGCTTTTTCATGGCTACTTTGTTCATCATAATTTTTATCATGCCCAGCTTTAGTTATAAATCTGTCTGCGTTTTTTAAACTTTCTTTTGATTCTTCATACATGCCGAGTGACTGATAAATACTAGCAATAATTTGATAAGTTTCGGCATATTCTGCCATCTTTATGAGTATAGTTGGCTCACTTTTCTTCATGATTTCTGTCGCTAAATTTAGCTTTTCAGATGCTTGCTCAAACTTTCCGTTTTTGTGTAAAAGCCTTGCCACGTGTCCTAAGCAAAAAGCATAAGCTGGAGAAGCATCACCATATTTGCTTTTTTCAATCGTTAAAGCACGATCAGCAAATTTTAATGCCAAATGATTGCTATCAATAAGTTCATAAAAATCACTCATTTCTATCAATTGAATTGAATAATTTTTTTGTTTCATATCTATTTCTTTTGCAACAACACCAAAAAAACTTTCTTTATAAGTTTGGTCTATGATTTTAAAGTGATTGGTATGATTAAAAAAATAAGTTGCCATTTCTAATTTATGTATATGAAAATTGGGAGCAGCTGTTCCTAATAAATTTTGGTATATTCTTGATGCTTTTTCTATTGTGTCTTTTGCAGAAATCATATTTTTTTTTGCACTTAAAATATCTTTCTTAACCATAAGATAATCTAAATAAATTAAACTATTTTGTGGTACAGTTTGTAGCCTTTCTAACATACTGAGCACTTCATCGTCTTGAATAGTTGTCCAGTTGCCCAAATGACCTAAAATATTTAGTAATTCGTATTGAAAAACAAAAGAATTATCTTTATTTCCTAAACTTAAACTTTTAGCTAATGCTTTTTTTAATAAAGTTTGAGCAATATTTGTTTCACCTTTATCATTGGTTATTTCAAGAATTTTTCTTAATGTTTGAAAATATAAATTTGATACGGCTTGATTGTTTAAAGAATTAAATGACTCCAAATATAAATTTTTGGCTTGGCTAATTTCACCTTCATTTAGTAAAATATCTGCAAAAACATTTCTATTATAAGAATACAACTCGTGCTTGGGTCCTAAATAAGCAAACAAAAAAGGTTCATTAATTTCATACATTTCTTCTGAAATCTGATAATGACCTTTTTCAAACAAAGCTCTAGCTTTTAAAACAGATAGTTTTGCATGGTAAAGTACCAACTCTTGGTTTACTCTATAAAACCCAATTGCATCAATCGCTTGTTTTTTTTTAATTTCACTGGTTGAATAGTTTAAAACAGAATCACAAAAATTTATACAATCATTAAAAAATCCTTTTTCAAAATTAATTTTAGCTTGAATTTCAAATTTCTTTAATTTTTCAAACTCATAATTTTCATCAGAATATTCATTTGACAAAATAAAAAAGCTGTCTGCTTTGGTTTGCCAACCCAATTGAGAGTATAATTCTGAAACCGATAGAAAATATTTCAGCTTTTGGGGATTTTGAATTTTAGAATTTGAATTGAATTTTGCATTTGCCACATTCAAATAAGAGTGGGCAAATTTAAGATTACCAATCAAAAAATTAATTTTAGCATGATCTACTAATGCTTCTATTTTATCAAAAGATTCTGTACTTGCAGAAGCCAAAAAGGAAATGCGTTCTTCGTTTAATGTTTTAGCTTTAAGATAGTTTTGATTTTTAATTAATTCAGTAACTTTAATTTCAAAATCTTTTGAATTTTCTTGGGCTAAAACTGAAAAACTGGTGCGCAGCAAAAAAACCATTGTAAAAATGTTACAAACTAAAAATGAATTAAAACTTTTTTTGTTTTTTAGCACTAATTTTTTTTCAAATTTTCATGTTTTTAAAATTAAAACAAAAATAAAGTTTGCATTTATATAAAAAAACTTATAAATATTTGCATTTTACAAATGCGAATCGATTTTGTTTTTATAAATTTTAACGAGAAAATGAGAAAAAAGATTTCAAATATTACGTAATATTTGAAGTTGAAAAAGAATTAAAAAATCTAATGTTTAATGCGTAAGAATCAACCCACCATTGGTAAACCTATGTAACCAATTTCCTCTTTTACTTTTTTAAATGGCTCATCTTTAATCATTAAGAAACTATCTATATCCAAATATTCAGCCCAAAATGACAAACTATATCCATAATATGACGATAAAGTAGTTTCAACCATACAACCTATCATGGTTGAAATCTTGTGTTGTCGAGCTGTTAATAATAATTTTTTTGCAGTTTCCATTCCACCGGTTTTCATTAATTTAATGTTTATACCATGAAATTGTTTACTAATTAATTCTTCATCAAAATTATCAGTTATTGATTCGTCAGCAAAAATTTTTACAGGACTAACTTTCTTTAAATCAACATATTTATCAATATCTATTTCAGGAAAAGGCTGCTCGACAAGCAAAACAGATTCGTCTTTTATATAATTTAAAAATTTAACCAATCCATCATAGTCTTTCCAAGACTCATTTGCATCAATTATAATCGGTTTAGCAGAAATTTTTCGTAATTCTTTAAAAGAATCGTATGCGTTTTCTTCATTTACTTTTAATTTAAGCAATTTAAAACGCCTAATGTTGTATTGAGAATAAAAACTAGCTATTTTGTCAATAGGCATTATAGGAATTGTATATGAAATCGACCTGCTTTTTGGTAATGCTAAGCCAAAATAACTGAAAATATTTGTTTTATTTTGCTTAAAATGTAGTTCAGAATATGCCATTTCCAATCCCATCTTGATTGAATTGCGTAAGCCTAAAGTTGCTTGCCGTAAGTCATCTATATTTTTTATCAAGGCATGATTTTCGTTTTCACAAAACGATTTTAATTCTGAATTCAAGTTTTCTAAGGTATCGCCATGCCTAAAGTTAGGAGCCACTTCACCCATTCCAAATAAGCCTTGTTCGTTTTCTAATCGAATAAAAAAATTTATTTTTACATTATCTGCACTTCTGGCTATATGCCAAGTGTACATTAATTCTAAAACTTTTTGTTCAAACGTCCATTTTATCATTTTCAATAATCTCTACTTGTCCACTTTTTAAATACATTTTTTTGCTCTTCGCTTGCATTTCTTATTTTCTGTAAACGATAAATGACTTGCTTATTTTCTTCTAAAATAATATTCAGAATACGAATTTCATCATTCCTTATTATTTCTAAACACAGCGTATCTTTTACTTCAAATGAAGATAATACTTGTTCAATTTCACTTTCTAATTTTAAATTGTTTATTGAAATTATCTTGTCTCCAAAATACAAACCACCCAAATAGGCAGGAGAATTTCTTTGTATTTGATTAACAATTGTTTTGCCTTCTTGTTTTGAAAAAGTAGCTCCAAGATAGGATTTATTTTGCATTAGATTTTCTAATTTTAAACCAGCTTTTAAAAACACAGAATTAAAATTTGGTAAAATTGTATCATAAATATGATTTTGAAAAAAGGATTGAGATAAAGGCAAACCATTATTCTCAAAAGAATTCAATAATTCTATATCTGTAAAACCTCTTTTTTTTGATAAATGGTAAGTATTGTACAAATTTAAAAAAAGGTTATCAAGTGATTGAATGCAATTTGTAGATTGTATTATTTCAATATCTATTATTGAGGCAATCAAAGCACCTTTTCTGTAATATGAAATAGTAGAATTTGAACTATTTTCATTGGGGCGATAATATTTTATCCATGCATCAAAACTTGCTTCAGCCAAAGACTGCACTTTGCTTCCATAGTTATTAATGGAATTATTTATGTTGAGACAAATGTTATTTAAAAAAGTTTCTGGCTCTGTTATTTTGGTTCTCATTAAAAGCAAATCTTCATAATAACTTGTAAACCCTTCTGAAAACCATAAATTATGGGTATAATTTTCCTTTTGATAATCAAAAGGATTCAAATTAATGGGGTGAATTCTTTTGATATTCCATAGGTGAAAAAACTCATGTGCAAATAATGCCATGATTTTAGAGTAATATAATGAGGATGAAAGTGAGTTTCTAGGAACTGAAAGTACGCAACCATTTTTATGTTCTAGGCCACCAATGCTTTGTGAGTTGGCGTGAATAATAAATAAATATTCTTTATAAGGTAATGTTCCAAATATCTTTTTGGATTCTGAAATGATTAATTTTAAATCATTGATCATTTTGGAACTTGGTGCATTGCTTTCTCCAAAAATTGCCATTTTATGCAACTTATCATCAAAATAAAATTGATATTCTAAATGATTGCCAATTTCGATAGGACTATCTACAAGTTCGTCATAGTTTTCGGCTCGCCATAACAAAACACTATCTTTTACAGGAGTTAATGAAGTAGAAACTTTTTTCCAATCATGATATGGGTTAATTTTAAGTGTCAAAGGAGACTTTTCGAAGTTTTTTACATACATAAATACAGCTGCAGGAACTACAAAACCATGATCTATATCTAAAAATGAAGTTCTTACAGACACTTCATATGCATAAACTAAATATGAAATTTTTATATTTTCAAAACCTTTACTTGTTACAATCCAAGAGGATTTTGAAGTTTTATCTATTTTTAATTTATTAACGCCTGAAAAAGCGTTAACTAATTCTACATTTTTCGCATATTCCCTAACCATATAAGAACCAGGAGTCCAAACGGGTAAAAAAAGTTCTAAATCAATTTTAGAGGGGTTATGAATTTCAATGCATACTTCATAATAATGGCTATGAGGCATCTGCATAGAAATTGAATAGTGCAATTCTTTAGAGAATGTATTGAGAAAAAGTGAAAAAATTAAAAAGCAGTTAAGCAAAATTACTTTTAAATTTATAAAATAGCTCATTTATATGTTTTTAAATAATTTTAAAATATTGTACAAATCTAATTTTATGCTATTTACATAAAAAAGATTTAAACTTGAAGCTAATCATTAAAAATGAAGTAATTTATCATAATCTTAATTATAATTCTTGTGAAATCAATTTTTAGTTGCATTTTCATAGGTAAAATTGATTAAATCATATTAAATTCAAAAATTACGCTCTAAATCTTTACTTTAAAAAATTGAATTATTATTATGCTAAATTTATAATTATTTAATAATCAATTTAAAATATTACGTAATAAACAACTTTTAAAATATACAAATTCACTAAGCTTTTGCTAAGCATTTTTTAGTCATATTTGATTTTGAAAAACAAAATGTGATTGTTATTTAATTGAAAAAGTTATGTTAGAAGTATATAATATGATTTTTTATGTAATTTGCGTACTGTTACTATTTTATATTATCAATGAAACCTATTTCTTTAAAAAGAATACATATCTTAGCAATATCAATTACAGCATTTGCCTTTTTTAATGCTTATATACTTTATAACAACCCCAATAGTATCATAGATGAAGTTTGTTCTTTGATACTTATTTGCATTTTAGCTGCTTTTTTTTGGGTAGCTTATAAAAATGCTTTCGAACCTTTATTAAAAATAGCTAATCAGATTGAATCAAAAAATCAAGTTAGTAAAGCAAAACTTCAAAATTCTTTTATTTTCGAAATCGAAAATATCAAAAATCATTTCAAATCACTTGAAACCCAAATTAATGAAACTTCAAATACTTTAAAAGAAATCGGTGAAAGGCAAAATGATAAATCAATTAATTTATCAAATAGTTTAAAAGGAACTGATTTAGGTAAAAGTTTAATCGAGCTAGATACCAAGCTTAAACAAGTAGCCATTGAAGATAATCAACGAGAATGGACTTCGCAAGGATTTGCAAAATTTGCAGATTTGCTCCGTTTGGATAGCGAAAATTTGAATACTTCATATAATGTACTCATTAAAGAATTGGTGCAAACTTTAGATGCTTCTTTAGGAGGCTTATTTTTATTAGAAGCAAATGAAACTAATGTTCAAAAACTCGAAATGGTGGCATGTTTTGCCTATAATAGAAAAAAATATTTACATAAATCAATTCTTCCAAATGAAGGTCTTCTTTCTCAATGTTTAATCGAAAAGGACACACTTTTTTTTACCGAAATTCCTGAAAAATATATCAATATAACTTCTGGTTTAGGAATAGCGCTACCTAGAAGCATATTAATAGTTCCCATAAAAATGAATGAAATCATGTATGGAGTGTTGGAATTGGCATCTTTTAAAGAATTTTTACCTTATCAAATTAAGTTTTTAGAAAAAGTTTGTGAAAGTATGGCATCTGCAATATCTTTTACAGATTCTAGCTCTAAAACCAAAGAATTGCTTAAAGAAACTAAGATTCAATCTGAAATAATGAAAGCAAATGAAGAAGAACTTAGGCAAAATATGGAAGAACTTCATTCTACACA
>JAAFJZ010000094.1 GCA_013298205.1 Cytophagales bacterium | reverse complement strand
GGTGTAAGATCTATCCCTCCTCCAAACCAATACATCCCATTAGACATTTCAAAGTACCTCACATTCATATGAATGATGGGATTGAACGGGTTTTTGGGATGCATAACTATTGAAATACCAGTTGCATAGAAGTTTTCGCTTGCATTATTGATGCCTAAAGAAGAAAGTAATTTTTCTGGAGTTTTGCCTTTTACAGCTGAATAATTAACACCCCCTTTTTCAAAAACGTTTCCATTTTGAATCACTTTGCTTTTACCACCTCCTCCAGAATGATGTAACCAATTGTCTGTCTGAAATTTTGAAAATCCATCTTCATTTTCCAACTCTAAACAAATAAATTCTTGTACATCTAAAAAAGTTTTACTTATTTCTTCTTTTGTGAGCATACCTAAATTAATATTCTTTATTCATTTGAATGATAAGCTCATTCAAATGAATATATGAAATTCCTTATGTTTAGCAAAGATAGATAAAATTGCTTTTTAGCTATCATTTTAATTTAAGTGAGTAGAAAAAAAATCAAATTGAACTTATTGAATGTGTTTTTTGTAAAAGCATTACAATTTAACTTAAACCCAAAAACATTTATCAAATGAAAACATCAAAATATTACATTACCGCCCTGTTCGTTTCGTTTTTAATTCTATCATTTACATTTGCAGATTTTACTTATAAAGCAGATGTAAGCAAATCAAAAATCGTATGGTTAGGAAAAAAAGTAACGGGAGAACATACAGGAAACATTACTTTAAAATCTGGCTCTTTAGTTACTGATGGAAAAAGTGTCAAATCTGGTATATTTGTAATTGACATGAACAGCATGACTTGTACTGACTTAAAAGATGCAGATTACAATGGCAAATTAATTGGGCATTTAAAAAATGACGATTTTTTTGGTACTGATAAATTCCCAACTTCAACGTTAGAGATTATTTCTACCACTGTTAAGTCTGCAAACCAAATTGATTGCAAAGGAAAACTAACTATTAAAGGAATTTCTCAAGAAATTAGTTTCCCAGCAAAAATCAAAATGAATAAAACATCAATAGTAGCTGATGCAATACTCACTATAGATCGCACAAAATTTGATGTAAAATATGGCTCTTCAAGCTTTTTTGATAATTTAGGAGACAAAGCCATTAGCAATGATTTTACATTAACTGTGAGTTTGGTTACTACAAAATAATCTTTATTTACACATACACCTTAGTTATTTTAAGCCAACTAAGGTGTATGTGTAAATAAAATTTTAGAGTTTTTTATGCTTCATTATAAGGCCATTTCCAAGCATAAACGATAATTAGTACAAGTAAAAAGACTTCTATTGCTGCAGCAAAATACATGTGCAACCACGCTTCTCCTACCAAATTAAATAACATATAAGGAATAAATACCGAGGCAATAATGATATTTGTCAATCGATTTACTTTAGCCGGTAGGGCAGCAGAAAGGAAAATCATCAGTACAGGAATCGCTACAAAAAACATAGCTACCATTAAGAATACATAAGAAATCTCAAACACAAATACTTTTCCTGCCAAAATATCTTTTATACAACCTGGCATATATAAGTGAAAATAATCCACATAAATATAAAGAAACATAAAACTCGTCCAGAGCATAGAAAGCTTAATTTTTATATTGACTTTGATGTCTTCCAATGGATTTTGTGCGTTTTTTTGTGCGTTCATAAATTAGTAAATTAAAGATTATAGTTTTTTTTCTGTACGTAAATTATTAATTAAAAGGCATAATCAAGTCATTGATTTAACTGTGCCCTTATTAGTTTTAGCTTTTTTTCAGTTGAACTTACCTTGTAAATTCAACGACTTGGGCGCTCACGGTAATTGTTCTTTTGACATAAAAAGGGGCAAAACCACTAAAATGTTCCTCCGTCATTAAGTTGATTATGGCTTTTGAACTATTTAGCAAATTGGCTTTTTTCATCATGGTTGCATACGCATTTTCATACATTTGCTTTCGACTCATACCCCCAATTGCAAATACATAATAAACCTCAGAACTTCCACTTACCCGATCTGTTACTTTGAAGTTGTTTCCACTTAAATGTACCTCAGTTGCATTTTGATTGTGATTTGCAACAAAGGAATAACCGATGCCACATGAACTAAGCAATGTTGAGAATAATACCATAAAGGTATAAGTGATTATCTTTTTCATATTATAAATTAATTAATGTTAAATGAGTTAAAAGTTAAATCCGAAATTAAGCCCTGGTTGAAAAAAATAGTTAGGCCATTCTCTTTCAACAAGTTTAAAAGCTTCTGGTACATTAGTTCTTATAGGCCAATAAGACATTCCAAGAGCAGGTTCAAAAAAGAATCGATTTTTAAAAAACTTTATTTGATATCCCAAATGGAAGTTCAGATAGAGCGTGTACCCATTTCCAATCTTTGTATTATTCTCATTATAATATGTTTCAAAAGCATTCAGAGCATGAATGGATGTAAAAACTCCTTTCCACCAAAAACGCTGATATCCAATTGTCGGAGCCTGTATTTGAGCATGTCCAGGATAGTTTAGTCCTGGTTTATCAAAAGATGGCCCAAAAGGAATACCTATTGGCCAAGAATAAATGGATCTTTTAAAATCTAGGGAAAGTACATCTTTAGGTGTTATTCTATATCCAAAATTTATTTGGATATACTCAGGGTTATTAACTGTTGAAAAATTTCCAAACATAAACAACGAACTTCCAATAAAAAATCTTCTAAAAGTACTATCAGATTTAGGGTTTTCCGCTTTGAGTTGGAGCGAACTTGTCGTTATGAAGACAAAACCAATGAATAAAATTTTCTTTTGCATATCTATCTATTTTTAAATGATATTGCAAAAGTAGATTGTCGATAGACTTACATTCGTTATCTAAAGATAAGAAAAGAAAAATTAGTTTTTATTATTTACAATAATTCTGGCTCTTAATCTGCTTAATGAAACAGGTGTAATACCCAAATAACTTGCCAACTGGTGTTGTGGCACGCGTTGAATAAGGTCTGGTCTTTTTTGTATTAAGTTTAAGTAGCGCTGTTCAGGTGAAGAAGTCTTGAACTCATCAAAGTTTATTCGTTCTTTAGCTAAAAGTTCTTCCGAAAATTTTCTACACATGATTTCAAACTTTGGGAATTTAAGGTTTACCTCTTCTCCCGTATCTGAATTTGAAATTAAAAGTATGGCATCTTCTTCACAACTTACATAATATTCGGAAGGCGTTTGGCTTGTTACACAAGGGGGAGTCAAAGCTTCCATTTCTGTGAAGAAAGCAGTCGTTTTTTCTTCTCCACCTTTTATGTAATATGTTCGAATACAGCCTTTTAAAACAAAGTAGCTATCTTTAGAATTTTGCCCTTCATTTAATAAAGTAGTTCCTTTTTTTACTGAGCGAAATAGGTCTAAAGAAAGTAATACGTTTTTTTCCTCTTCGTTGAGAGTAATGTATTTTGAAATAAATTCAAATAATAATTCTTGCATTGATTAATCTAATGTTATTGTTTTCGATATATTTTCATCAAAGTATATGTAATCGCAACATTCTACGTTGATTTAAACTTATTTTTTTAACCTATATGCTTTTGCAATAATTCTAATCTCATCTAGACGAAAAAGGTTTTGAAACTTTGATTTCTAACAAATACTTTGAGTAATAAACCAGAATTAATGATAATTTATTTGAAAATAAGAACTGAATTAAAAAAATCAAAATCCTCATTTTATGCGTAAGAGATAGAGCGAAAAGCACGCAAACGAGGCACGAGTGCGGACTTATAGCGATAGCTCGACCCTTTAGGGACACGCCCGATTAATATTAAAGTTAATTGCTAGTAATTCATTTTTTCAAAATAAAAACTAACAATTAACTTTTGAATAATTTATTTCTAACCCGTGTTTCGATAATTTATCTTGTTCTTATCTCAAAAGAGCCTTTTATTTCGTTGTTGCCGTTATTAAAGAAGAAGAAATAGGTTCCATCTTCTAAACTATCATCAATCATTCCATTTTTTGGCCAGTCGTTTTGGTAATCTGATTTTTCATAGATCATTTTACCAAAGCGATTCACGATTTGGAGTCTATTATCTAGTTTAGGATTAATACCTCTTACAATAAATTGATCGTTTTTGCCATCATTATTGGGCGATATCAAACCAGGGGCTTCCAAAGCATCGGGTTTGCGAATAAAGATAAGGTAATCTTCTGTTTCGCCTACTGTTCCTTCTTTGGCACAAGCTTCTTCTTTGCTTATTTGAGTGGTTCTCATGCTTACACGCATACGTCTAGGCCCAAGGTATTCATCATTGTTTCTCACGACAAAGTTCTTGACTTCAAATATAGTATCAGCACTAAAGGAAGCGGAAACGAAATCATCTGGATCTTCATAAGAGCCATTGTTGTTGTAATCAACCCAAATGGCATAGAATGATGCAGATGCCAAACCATTTAAAGCACTGGCTTTTAGCTTATAACTATTGCCCATGATTAAAGTGTCTATTTTGCCCGAAGTCGTGTAGTCGCCAAAACCAGCCTTGCTGCAACCTGTGCGGTTTTTTACTTTTTGTCCTAAATTAAAATTCAAGATGTAAGCATTCTTGCATTGGGTTACTACTGGCTCACATTTGATAGGCGTAAGTTGTGCGGCTAATGCTGCTGCAACTTGTGCTTCTGGAGAAGTATTTACAACTACAGCAATCGAATCTTTTTTTACTAAGTTGCCATCTGGATCAAACATCTCTCCTATCACATCTCCGGGTGTTGTTTCGGCAGTGAAAATAGCTGTTACTTGGTAGCTAATGGTATCGGTAACCCATTGAATTTTTGTGCCTGTATAAGTCCACCTGTAAGTATAACCGGGTTTATTAGGTAAGGAATAGGTAATTGGACTGCCCAAAACGGCTTCTGGCTTGCCACTGATTCCTACTAATGTGCTTGAAACTAGACCCGTACTTGTAGAGGTGAACGTGATTTCTACGTTTGCGGCAGGCAAATAATTAGCATCTCCTGCTTGTGAAAGGGTAACCACAGAAACACCATCTTTTAAGCCAAATATTCTTAACCCGAATACACCCAAAGTGCTAGGATCGGCACTAGAACTTGCTATTGCCAATCCACTTGAAGCAAGGGCTGTGATACCAATGGTGTCTCCTACCAAAATTCTTCCAGAAGTTCGGAATCCTGTTATGGTTTGAGTAGATTTTTCTATGGTCAATAAACCATCTGTATAAACAAAACGGTAGTTGGTATCTAAGCCATTGCTAAAACTAATCGGATATGCACCTACTGCAGAATTAAGGCTTGCATTTGTGCTTCCAACAGGCAATTGCTTGATACGTATAATGTTTTCACCTGCCACAAAACCCCTTAAATCATAACTTAAAATAGGATTAGGCTGTTTGTACATGCGGGTAAGATTAGCCCCAATTACAGTAAGTGGAATTTGGTTAATCGTAAATAAAGCAGTTGAGGTACTCAAATTATAATTGGAAAGTGTGTTGCCTATTAAAGTAGAAGTAATCGTGTAAACACCTGCATGTAAACGACTTGTAGCATTACTTGCATAAGCTGCGGTAATGTTTTCCCCGTTTTTAATTCCTGTAATTGTACCTGTAAAAGAAGGAACAGGTAAAGCATAATTTACTGTTAGGTTTGAAGGTACAAGGCTTAAATCTGATTTGGTAATGCTCATATTCCCAGCAATTACAGAAGGAGAATATTTACCTAAATCTGTTCCTACGACTGTACCCGTAATAGGATAAGTACCTATTGGCGAGCTAGCTAATGCTGTAGTTGAGTAATTTACCCTAATATTATCTCCCACATTTACGCCCACGACATTAGCTGTGAAAATCGGATCTGGACTGCCATAAGTTCTAGAGAAATTTCCAATCGTAACGGTAATGGGTATAGTAGTGCTTCCTACAGTGAGTATTCCGTTGGCAGTAGTTAGATTGTAATTAGCAAGGGCTGCACCCGAAACCGTAAGCAAAATAGGATAAGTACCTACAGGAGAAGAAATATCTGCAGCTGTATATAGGTTGGTTGTGATATTATCCCAAGCACGCAAACCATTTATGTCTGCTGCCAAAGTTGGATTGGCTTGCCCAAACAAACGAGGATAATTAATGGCTGAAACCGTTAAGTTTGCAGCTGTAATGGTCGCAAATATTGGAATGGTAACTAAGGTGTAACGATTAGCATCAGAACCTGTTATCTCATAATTTAAAGGATATACCCCAATTGAAGAAGTTATGCTTGCAGGAGTAGAATAATTCACTGTAACATTCGTAGCTCCAGGTTGTAAACCTACAACAGATCCTGTAAGCGGAGGGTTGGCGGTGCCATACACTCTCTCAAAAGCCGTTCCAGTTACACTTACACCAAAGCGTACAAAAAGTCGCCCTGCATACATAACCAAGGAATAATTGTTAATTTGAGAACCCTGTATTTCTGGAATCACCTCATATTCAGCAAAGTTGCTTGTCGTTGTAGCTGTAGTAGAATAGGTAATCGCAATTCTGCTGAGATCGTTTGCGTCTGCTGACAATAACCCAGTTACAATACCAGAAAAAGAAACCGTATTCAACGCTTGACCTAATGCAGCATAGGCATCATTGGCACGAATGGTTAATCTCCTAGGTTTGGTAAAAACACTTCCTGCTATGGTTGTAATCGAGTATTTAAAGAAATCTGCTCCCCCAATAGAAGCTATCGAAACATCTATAAGTGAATTTACAATTGAAAACTCAGAAGCTGAAGTCGTGAATTGCGCCACTACATTATCTCCAGGAAGTAACCCAATAATTGTGCCTGTAATCGTGCTATTGATAACCGGATCTCCAAATTCTTTGGTATAATTCGCACCTTGAATGGTAAGGTTATATAGAGATGAGACTGAGAATGTTCCATTAATACTCGTAAGATTATAATTGCCCAAAGCAGCACCTGTTACAGTAGGAATGATAGGATACGTTCCAAAAACAGTGTTATCCGCATTTGTACCTGCTACAACGGTTATTTTTCCAGAATCAAATGCCAATAATCCTGTAATTGATGTAAGTAAAGAATTAGGGATAGCTTGAAAACGGAATATTGAAGCATTTAAAGCGGTAACTGTTAAATTGGCTTTGTTTACCAAAATACTGTTTGATTTTAAAGTGGCGCATCCTCCATTTGAACCAGAAACGGTAAATAAATATGTTCCTGTTAAAGTCGAAATCCCTGTAATCGAACCTGAATTTATGGTCAATCCATTTGGCAAGTTACCTCCAACAAGATTATAAGTAAGACCCAAGGCTGTACTTAAAGATTGTGAGTAAACAGAGCCATAAACTGTAGTGGATGCAATGTTGCTTAATGTTGGGAATGGCAAGCTGGTCAAGGTAGTTGAGGCTGTACTTTGACAGGAATTAATATTTGTACCTGTAACCGAATACACACTTGTAACAGCCGGGTTAAGTGTAATAATAGATGCAGTAGCCGAATTTGACCATAAATATGTATTTGCCCCTGTTGCTGTGAGCGTTATGCTTCCACTTGGACAAAAGCCTAAATTTGAAGCTGCAATTCCAACTGTAGGCAAAGAATTTACGGTAACAGTTGCTGTATTCGTGTTTTGACATCCATTTGCATTAGTTCCTGTTACGGTATAAATTCCTGTAATACTTGGGCTAAAGCTTGTTGCATTCGTTACTCCCCCACTCCACGTATATGAACTTGCGCCTGCACCTGTGAAAGTGGTAGTTTGTCCTGCGCAAATGGTAGCTGGATTGGCTGAACCGCTTATAACTGGCAAACTATTTACAGTTAAAGTTACTAAGCCTGTGTTTTCACAACCTGAACCAATCGTTCCAGTTACTGTGTAAGGGAAAATACCAGCGGTACTATGTGTAAACCCGATTCCATTAGAAATGCCTCCTGTCCATGAATACGAAACCGCTCCTGCACCTGTAAGTGTCGTGCTTTGTCCTAAACAAATCGGGTTTGTGCTCGCAAATCCTGTAACGGTTGGGATTCCTGTAATGCTTACAGAATAAGTAGCCATACTTTGACAGCCTAAACTTGTACCTGTAACGCTAAAACTTGTATTGGCTATTGGGCTAAAGTTAATGATAGATGTTGTACTTCCTGTACTCCACAAATAAGAACTTGCTCCAGTTGCGGTAAGGTTCGTACTAAAACCTACGCAAACTAAATTCGCTCCTGCAATAGAGATATTTGGCAAAGAATTTACGGTAACAGTTGCTGTATTCGTGTTTTGACATCCCTTAGCATCTGTTCCTGTTACGGTATAAATTCCTGTAAAGCTTGGACTAAAGCTTGTAGCATTCGTTACGCCTCCGCTCCATGTGTATGAGCTTGCTCCTGCACCTGAGAAAGTAGTAGTTTGTCCTGCGCAAATGGTAGCTGGATTGGCTGAACCGCTTATAACTGGCAAACTATTTACAGTTAAAGTTACTATGCCTGTGTTTTCACAACCTGAACCAATCGTTCCAGTTACTGTGTAAGGGAAAATACCAGCGGTACTATGTGTAAACCCGATTCCATTAGAAATGCCTCCTGTCCATGAATACGAAACCGCTCCTGC
>JAAFJZ010000093.1 GCA_013298205.1 Cytophagales bacterium | reverse complement strand
GCCTCTTTACTCTTTGGAAACAAATTCATATTTGCCTTTTTGTTGGGTGTAAAAGCCCAATATTCCGCAGGACTTATCAAAAAAGATTCTTCTACGATAGGCTTGCAATCTGAAATTGAATCTTTATCAAACTTGCAAAAGCTCCAAGCCTGAAGATTGATATATTTCGAACTTCGATTATAAATTTCCACAAAATCAGCCCCTTCTGGTTTGGGATTGAAAAGTATCTCATTGATGATTATATCAGATTTATTAGCCTCTTCTGGTATGATGATTTCATAAAATCTACTAGAATCTATCGCATTTATAGCACAATCTTGCACACCTGAAACCGAAAAATGATATTTTCTTCCTTTTTCAAATTCTGGAGAAACCTTAAAGATTATTTTCTGTGCATCAACATTCAAAAAAAAGTTAGCTGTCTGTAAATTGGAATTCAAATCTAGCTTAGGTTTTGTATTTAATGAATCAAACGGTTCTGAAAAAAGCAAAACCAATGAATCTTTATTTTGCGCAAAAGCAGATAAAATTGTAGGTGGAGCGGAGTCTGCATTAGAACTAAAAACACTATTTTTTTGCCCAGGAGTGCCGCCTTTAGCATCTAAACTTGCTTGCCAATTTTCAGACTTTAAGCATGGGGTTTTGATATTCATCATCTCCAATGAAAATCCGCCATCGTCTTTGTCAAAATCTCTGTACCAAGATTTTTGATACCAAACATGATGAATATTTACATTCTTTTCATTTCTTAAAAATACTTTTTCGACATCTTGATTGAATGATGGAAAACTATTAATTCCCAAAGTTTTACCATATTTCCCCCATTGTATTTCGTTTGTATTTGAAGTTAAAATCAAATACTGTTCGGGCATAATTACGGCTTGAGGTAAACTTGCACAAGTCACTTTATCGCAAATTTTGAGCTTAGAAAGATTCAAAGGCAAGTTGCTAGCATTATAAATTTCTATCATTTGAGAGGAAGGAAGCCCCATACCGGGAGAAAAATCAGCGTAAATTTCTGTAATTAAAATTTGATATGGCTTCGGTTCTGTGCCTTTTTGAAATGTAACAATTGTATCTTTAATGGGCAACTCATTGCAGCCCAAAACAGACGAGACTTTTATCGAATAGATTTTTTCAAGATTAATGCTTTCATTTTTGAGGCTTAAAAATGCAGAATTGAGTACAGAATCAAGTACAAAGATCGAGTTTTCTCCTTTAAATGAATTAATTTCAACTTGGTTTACTTTATCAGAAAACTCAATTTCAAACTGATTATTATCCTTAATTAAAGTGTTTGAAATTGAAATGGGCTTCAAAAATTCGACTTTAGGTGAAGAATTAATTTTGGCTGGTGTGCCTCCATTAGGATCAACAGAACTAGACCAATTTTGGGCATTTTGGCAATCGCTAGTAAGGTTTGATTTTTCTAATGACCATCCTCCATCTTTTTTTTCAGTACTAGTGTGCCAAGTTGACAAATAAAATACTTCATCAATCACTTGATTTTGAGGTGAAATAAGTTGAATTTTTTCTCCATTATTACTTAAAACTGAGCCTGAAGTATTTCCCCAATTATGTTTGGGCATTAAGGCTGAAAATTTGGAAGTATCAGCGCACAGAACAACACATTCTTTTGCAGGAAGCCAGTATGATTCCATACCTTTTGTGCTTACACCTGAAATAGTCCAGTTTTTTAAGTTTATTTCTGTATTCGTGTTATTAAAAATCTCCAAATATTCAGATTCTGGCAAAAAAACATTTGGCGTAGGGTCAAACATGATTTCTGTGATTCTTATATCATTTTTCTTAGTACTTGGCACCGACTTACATACAAAATCTTTGGTTTCGATAGGCTTGCTTGTGCCCCAAATACTCTTTAACTCTGGCAGTTTTATTTCTGCAAAATCTGGCAAAGGAATATTGAATCCTATTTCTACAGTGTGAGGAAATGATTCAACGCAAATTATTTGTGTTTGCAAATGTGGTTTGCCTACTATGCCAGCAGATGTCAAGCTTTGAAGATGCAAGCCCAATGGCTGACTAAAAGTAAGCTGTATAAAATTAGTGGAAGTACACTTAATTTCAGAAATCTGTGGCAAAATCTCAGGATTTAATTTTTGATATATTTCAATATTATCTATAAAATGTTTTCTAAAAAATGAGGCTGACGATTGCCTAACTAATATTCCCCTAAAACCTGTGCCCGTAAAAGTATTGTCTAGGGCTTCACTTTCTTTAAAGAAATTTATTTGTGTAGCTTTTAAATTATACCAAAGACTAAAAGCACCATTTTCTTTGCGATGTACCCTTACTTTCGCAAAATTACTTCCCGTAGTGCTTACTGTTTTATTTCTGCCATTAATTAAAATTTGATTTGTTCCATTTGTGCGTTTATACAAACTTATTTCATCATTTGTATTTCCTATTCGCACAAAATACCCTGAAACTGAAGTTGAGAGTAAATTAGATTGATTAGAAAACAGAAAAAAATCAAGGTAATTAGAGCCAGATGTGGCAAAATTGAGTTCGACATCAAAATCCCAAATTTGCTCGCCTGTAATCGTAAAAGTATTAGAAAGATAAAAAGAAGAATTGGGTGTTGTACTATTGGAGCGCAACCTTCCTTGATCTATCAACCAAAGATTTTTGTTTCCATAGGTTAAATTAGAACTGAGATATAAATTATTATTAAACTTTTCTACATTTTGAGAAAACAGCTTAAAATGGATATTAAAAAAAATAAAAATTGAAGCAAGCCAAACAATTCTTTTCATGTTTAAGGATGTTTTATGGCTGAAAACAATTTATTTAATATTTTTGATAAGTTCTTTTTTATCAAATAAAACCACCCAAAGCAAAAGATTTTTTTTACTTAACAGGTTCAATGGTCTTGTGTACAAGATATAACGTTCTGGGAAAATTTGCACATTTTCATCTAATGCAATTTGATTTTCAATATTATATTGATAAGCATCCCAAACTTGATAAAGATAATCTTTGCCTGAGTTTTCCCAAGTAGCTGTATCGCCATTCCACAAAGCTATTTTGCAAGCATAAATGTATTCAAGAGAATCTTTGGAAGATGTTTTTTTCAACAAACTACTATCCTTTGCAAAACAATTTAAGATTAAATTACCCTTAGTTTGGGTCTCCTCAATGATTCTGGAAGCTGAAATTTTTCTTATTCTCCTAGATTTAATCTCGTCTGCCACCAAGCTTGTATCAACTTTTTCTGGCGAACATGAAAATGCTAGAAGTAAAAATAAGGCTCTTTTTGAGAATAATTGTATAGATTTTATCATTATTTTAACCAAAAACCTATATGAAAGGCATTTATAAAAACAAAGCTATCAGTTTTTGCTTAAATTTAAAATAAGTTAGATGACAATTTAAAAACTCTTTATGTAGAATGACTTAAATCGTGAAGTGTATTTTTATTTTTTTCATCGAGCTTTTTCAGCAAGTCTTGAATTAACCTATCTTTTTCTTCAAGAGCTTTATCTTTTTCTTCAATTACTTTTTTACTTTCCTCAAGTTTTTTTGCAAAACCTTTTTCTTGTTCTTGAAATGCAGCATTTACAGTTCTCCAAGCTTCTTGTTCCGTTTCTATTTTCTTTTTCTCTTCTGGATTCGTTCCGCTTTCGTGCAAAACATCTGTAGCTATTCGCATATCTTCATTATCTACATTGTGCTTAAACTCCTTGGTTAATTTATTGTCGTCCACAAAGTGATTTTGCTCGAAAATACTTAACAATTTATCCAATTTCGTTTGGTATCTATCTGTAATCCTTTCTACTTGTACGATATAACTTTCGTGTGTAAGCTTTTCAACAAAATCGCTTTTTGATTCTATTATTGTTTTGTTTACCAAGTCCTTATAGTTTCGTTCGACTTTTATACAAGGGTATTCCAAGTCAAGAAGTTTATAGCCTAAAATATAAATCGTTGTGATGGGCAATATTACTTTTTCATTATTTACAAGGTCTTCTTTTTTGTATTGCTCTGCTAAGTAATTCCGAAATCGCATCAAATCAATATGGTTTTTTGCTTTTTGAATCTCAATTAAAACCTTTTTAAGCTCTCCCGTGTCTGTTTTTATAGTTGCGATGAAATCTAGGCGATAAACCCAAATATTAAATCTTTTTCTAATGCGTTCCTCTATTATTTCTATAGCCTTGGGATCATTTTCCTCAAACTCTCCTTTATAGGTGTATTCTTGTGGCTTAACTTCCACACTTTCTATAGTTTGATCCAAAAGTGTGCCAATAAAAAACTTGGCAACCCTCTCGTTTTCCATCATTTTCTTAAAAACGACATCGTATATGGGGTTCGCTATAATCATTTTCAAATTTTATTCTCAAATATACAAATTTTAAGATTCTATGGTATGTATTTTGATTTGTAAATGTTTAGAAAAAGGGATTATATCCATACTCTATCCAAAAAGGCAATGATTCTTGCAAATGAACCGCCAATTCAAAACTCATATTTTCAAACCAAGCTAAAATCTTGCCTCCTTCAAACCTAAAATCACCTCTTGAATATAATTAAGCTCATCTTTTGAAATACAATAAGGCGGTATTAAATACATTCTATTGCCAAGCGGTCTCAATAATATGTTTTTTGACAAAAAATAGTGGTAAAGTTTATTCCGCAATGGATTAGAATAGTTGCTTGGCAAATTGTTTTTATAGCTAAAAGACAAAATTCCCCCTTTGTGTTGTACATCTTCAAAAACACCTTCTTCTGAAATTACTATTTTAATTTCAGTCAAATGAGAAGCTAAACTATGAATCTGCGTTTGAACTTCCTCACTTTGCAAAAGTTTTAAACTAGCTACCGCTACCGCACAAGCTAAAGGATTAGCGGTATAGGAATGTCCATGAAAGAAATTTTTAAAATAATCTCCTGTATGAAATTGATTATAAATCTCTTGACTACAAGAAGTTACACCCAAGGGTAAATAACCACCTGTAAGTCCTTTAGAAAGGCAAAAAATATCCGGCTTGATTTGCAATTGCTCACTAGCAAAGGTAGTTCCTGTTCGACCAAATCCAGTCATTACCTCATCTGAAATACAAATTACCTCATTATTTTTTGCAATGTTTAGTAATCTATCAAGATGTTCTGCCTTATACATTCGCATACCTGCTGCTCCTTGCACCAGTGGCTCAAAAATAAATCCTGCAATATTTCCAGAAGCAATTAATTGATGAAACGAGTCCGAAACTCGATTAATATTATCATTGCTAGGCAATTCTATAAATTCGGTTTCAAACAGTAAATTATCAAAAGCAGCATTGAAAGGCGACCTTCCTCCTACCGACATACTTCCAAACGTATCTCCATGATAAGCATCTTTAAAGGCAATAAATTTCTTTTTTTGTCTTTGCCCCTTGTTATACCAATATTGCAAAGACATCTTCAAAGCTACTTCGACTGCCGTGCTTCCATCGTCAGAAAAAAATATTTTATCCGCTTTTCCTGGGATAATCTCACATAATTTTTGTGATAAAATCTCTGCATTTTCATGTGTAAAACCTGCAAAAAGCGTATGTGAAAACAGATTAATTTGCCCAAAGAGTGCTTGATTAAGTACAGGATGATTGTGTCCGTGTAAATTTACCCACCAAGATGAAATGGCATCTATAATTTTTTGCCCATCGCTAGTATATAAAAAAACACCTTCTGCATGAACAATCTTGAGGTTTTTCTCAATTTCAATTACGTCAAAAGGATGCCATACTTTTGTGCTATGCATATCAAACTTGAGACTCGACTTTATGAACAAATTCTTCTGGGCTCAAAGCATCATCAAGCCTAAAATCGCCAATTCTTGTGCGAATAAGTGAAGTCATACAAGCACCGCAGTTTAGTTTTTCTCCTATATCTCGTACCAAACTTCTTACATAAGTGCCTTTACTACAAGTTATTTTTACTTTTAACGTTGGCAAATTTATTTCTAAAATTTCAATGGCATAAATGCTAACCATGCGTGCAGGAATTTCTAGCTCCACTCCTTTTCTCGCTAATTTATAAGCTCTTTTTCCATTTATAGTGATGGCAGAATACATAGGAGGAATTTGACTTAATTCCCCTTTAAAATCTAAAACAACATTTTTCACCAGTTCATTATTCAAAAAACCAACTTCCTTTTCAGAATTAAAATCAGTTTCCAAATCAATACTTGGCGTAGTTTTGCCTAACAAAATATCAAAAATGTATTCTTTTTCAGCTCCTTGAATACTATCAATTGTTTTAGTCAATTTTCCTGTACAAATCACCAAAAGACCAGTAGCTAATGGATCTAAAGTACCTGCATGACCGATTTTTTTGATTTTCAAACTCCGCTTTAACTTATTGACGGCATCAAAAGAAGTCCAAGTTAGGGGCTTGTTTATTAAGATTCTTTCACCTAATTCAAAATCAAAAGGCATATTAAGGTATCTTTAACTGAACACCCGAAACCCAAAGTGTTATAATAAAAAGACCCAAAGCTATGCGATAATACCCAAATACTTTGAATCCATATTTGCTTAAAAAACCTATAAAAAACCTTATTGCTAGCATTCCAACCACAAAAGCAACTAAGTTTCCTATGCCTAAAATATAAAAATCTTCTGTTTTAATCTGATCGTATGTTTTCAAAAGTTTATAAGCCGAAGCGGCAAACATGGTAGGTACAGCCAAAAAAAATGAAAACTCTGCAGCCTTTTGTCTAGTCCAACCTTGTAGCATTCCACCTATTATAGTCGCAGCAGATCTAGAAACGCCAGGAATCATAGCCAAACATTGAAATAAACCTACCAACAGCATTTTAGGATAAGTTTCCGATTCTTCCTTTTGTTTATTTTCTAAAAGTTTATCAATAAAAATCAGAATAATTCCACCAATCAAAAGCATAAATGCTACTACAATAATGTTTTCTAACAAACTATCAATGAAGTCATTAAAAAGAAAGCCAAGGATTGCAGCAGGGATAAAGGCAACGAGCAAACGATAATAAAAATCTAAACTTTGAAAAAAACGTTTCCAATACAAAACCACTACAGAAAGTATAGCACCTAGCTGAATATGAACAATGTAAAGCTTTACAAAATCATTGTCTGCTATTCCCATTAGTGAAGAAGCAATAATCATGTGTCCAGTAGAAGAAACGGGAAGAAATTCAGTTAGCCCTTCTACAATGGCAATTAAAATAGCTTGAAAGGTATTCAAAGGAACTATTTATTAAGTTTTTTTTTGTAAAAAATAGCCCAAAACTGAATACCAAAACCTGCTAAAGCAACCAAAGGTCCAAGAGTAAGTCCAAGGAAACCAAAGCCATACATCTCTTTATCTAACATCATAATGATAAAACCTAAGGCGATTACAAAAACGCCTAACACCATAATCATGTAATTTTCTTTGGAAAAAAGCAATTCGTTTTTAGTCATTTTGAATTAATATAAATCGTCTAGTGAATATTTTAAATATTTGTTTAAAGTGGAAAGCGAACTCAACCAACCTATCAATGCCCCAAAGGTACAAATTGAAGCCATGACATATAAGGAATTTGAATAATTTTTTAATAAATCTAAGCCGTCTATATTTATGTATAGATTAAATAGAATTCCTAAAAGCAATATCGAAGCAAAAATTCCAGAAAAAAAGCCCATTCCTATCGCTCTCAGCACAAATGGCTGGCGGATAAAACTTGAGTTTGCGCCTACAAGTTGCATGCTTCTAATCAAAAAACGCTGAGAATACAAAGCAAGTTTGATTGTATTGTGAATCAAAACAAAAACCACAAAAAGTAGAATCAAAGCAAACCCAATCAAAATAAAACTAATTTTAGCTACATTAGCATGAATGGCATCTATCAACCCTTCATGATAAACAACTTCATCTACGTCTTCTATATTTGAAATTTGAGTTTTAAGAGCTGGCATATTCTCTGGAAAAATTTTTTCAGGGTCAAAACGAATAGTAAAAGAGCCCTTTAAAGGATTTTCTCCTAAATATTTAATAAAATCTTCCCCCGTCTCTTTTTCAAATTCTCTAGCCGCTCTATCTTCTGAAGTATAAGAAATAAGTGCTTTCCCATTTTTTTTACCAATATAAGGTAAACTGGCTAACTTGGTTTGAATTTTAAGAACCTCAGATTTAGTAAGTTCTTTTTTAAAATAAACATGAACCTCTATATTTGATTTTAGCAAAGACGTAAGTTGGTTATAATGCAAAAGCAATTCAGCCAAAAGAGCAAGTATTAAAAGAGATAGAGTCATACTAAATACAACCATACCCCAAGGATATTTACCTAGCTTTCGCTTTCTAACTACTATTTTCTGTTTTTGCATCCCATTAATACCAAGCACAAATTTAAGCTATTTGTCCTAACTTACAAAAGTAAATAATCTAAGATTAACAGTAAATTAATGGATAAGTAAATAAAAATTAAGATATAAACTACATTAAAGTGAGAATGAGTAGTATATTTAAAACATAAATAGACTAAAAAAGTGAGAATAAAGATATAGATAAAAAAGAATATTTGGCAACGACTTACTCTCCCAGCTATTACGCAAGTACCATCAGCGCTACGGGGCTTAACTTCTCTGTTCGGAATGGGAAGAGGTGAACACCCGTGCTATAGTCACCATTATC
>JAAFJZ010000092.1 GCA_013298205.1 Cytophagales bacterium | reverse complement strand
GAATCCGGGTATGATTTTATTTATTACTATCCAAATTTAGTTTACAAAATTTAGATATACCGGCAAAAATTATACTTTTTTCAAAAATTTAGCTGGAAATCTGCTAAAAAAGTGCTAAAAAACTTACTTGAGCAACAATAACAATTTTTCAGGCCAAACAAAATTGACTATATGTGTAGGATTATGCGTATAATTTTCAAATCTTGGTTTGACAGAAAAAATTGTCCTGACAGAATTATTGGTCGCAATTTGTATTAAAAGTTTGTCTTCAAGTTCTTCTTGAGACAGGGTTTGCTCCAAAATTTCTTCTAAAAGTTGGGTATCTGTCGAGAAAATCCGACAATTATCTATCCAATATAACATTTCTTGACGAATCTGGGGTTGTGGAATCTGCAAATCTGAAAGCACACCAAGCAATCGGTACAAACAATATTGAGGCACGCAAAGACCAGAATTTTCTTGCAATGCCAACAATTGCAAACATTCATGCAGGGCAGTACGCACTTTTTGGGCAATCGGATTGGCAGTTTGATTTTCCAAACTTGGATTGCGAAACAAAAAATCATGCAGCATGATAGATGTGTCTATCAGAATTTCAGAATTCATAAAATATGTTTTTACGCTTAGTCTTGCAAAAATATGTTTTAAAACCTAGATTGAAAAATATTTTGATTCAATTGTTTTTTGTTTTTAATGATCTGAACAATATTTGCAGCATTATATCTTACGTGTTATCTAAAACTTGCATTTCTGTTGAACATTTCCGACAGAAAAACAAAAGAATAATTAAAAAACATAGCTTGGTTGTCCTTGAAGTAGTTTTTTAATTCTCTCTTCCGCAAATGTCTGTGTGATTTTTTCTTGTTCTAACCTAATGTTATTTTGTCGCAAGTGATTGTAAAGTTTCAATTCGCTTTCTGTAAGTCGTTGCAGATTTTGATTTGTCGCTGGTTGTCCGCTTGCACTTGTGAAGCTTACAAGAGTTTCTTCATCCATCATTACCGCAATTGTGTTTGAAAAATATGTTCGGAACTGATTCAAGATTTGAAAGCCTTGTGCATCAATGTCGCCCCAATAATAAAACTGCTTGCTTTTGAGCCAAGCAATGTCTTTGAAGTGGCTCACGTTAAAACCTCCACCACTCCAAACTGCAATCGTTTTTGTCAAGTGGGGGAGTGTAAGAAAGTTCATTAGGTTCTCGGTAACAAAAATGTTGTCGCAATGAGAGTGAAAAACACTGAACTCGGAAACTGTCAATGAAATATCTGTTGCGTTGTCAAGCGGTGAAAGCGTTTTGTCTAAAAACCTGATACGGATTAAATGTTCTGAGAATTTGAGATTGAAACGAAGTTCAAATTTTTGTTCGTCTTTATTAATGTGTTCGGGAATAAGAAATTCTAAAAGGGATTGAATAATCACTTTATTGTCCCAAATATATTTTGTGTGAATGTCAATCGGTAATTGTCTGATGTATAAATTTGGCTTAGGGGTTGTTAAAAAATATTTACAAACTTTCAAAGTGTCAAGCCAAGTGTCGTGTTCAATCAACCTTGTTGGGTTAACTTTTATCCATTCAATAAGCAACGGCAATTCATTTTGAATTAGTGAATAGTTTTTCAAAAAGGTTTGATACTCTTTTTCCTTTCCTGTTACTCGTAGATAATCTTCAATACTGTCAATGGAAATTTTATGTGGAACCGGTTGCTTCCCGATTTTATCAAACAGTCTTTCCTCTATGAACAGCGAATAGCCAATTTTCTTAACTGCTTTTGAATTGTTCGAGAGCAATTCAATTGATTGCTTGTAATTAGAAAGTTTATTCAAAATATCTTTTGAACTGACTTTGCCAATTCTACTAATATCCTTTGGAAAATACGCAACGGAATTAATGGAAGAAAGCAAAACATCTTTCCACCATTTCAAGCATTGTTCTTGTATTTCTTTTGGTGTAATCATTAATTCGTTTCGGTTATTTCAATTCCATTTGCAGCAAGGTTATGTAAATGTTTAGCTGATTTGTATTCTTCCACTGTCATATTCTGTAATTCGGAATTATTTCCTTCTGTATTAGAAACAAAGTGGACGGAGTTGATGTAGTTTTCAATTACATGAATTTTTTGCAATGGCGTTACAATCAATAATTGCAAGTTGAGTTTCTTGAAAAGTTCTAAACCATATTCTGCACTTGAATCACTTCCCTTTCCGAATGCTTCATCAATTACAGCGAAGCGGAATGATTTACTTTTTGGTTCTCCGATTTTCAAACCGAACTGATAAGCCAAAGCAGAAGCAATAATTGTATAAGCTAACTTCTCCTTTTGTCCACCTGATTTCCCTGAACTGCCTGAATAAAATTCCTTTTCCGTATTATCTGCTAAATATTTTTCGCTTGCGTTAAAATCAAACCAATTTCTCACATCTGTTACTTTGTTTGTCCAGTCAATATCTTTGTTTTCATTACTTCTAAATCTGTTTAGAATTTTCTGAACATCTAAAAAACGGCTTTCATTGTAAGCATCTGTTGTATCTAAAATGTTACTGTAACATGCTTTCAAATCTTCTTTGAACACTTTGATATCTTGGTCTCTGTTTCGGTCTGCAATCAATTCAATATAAGTTCCTTTGTTAAATTCAATTTCCTTTAAATGTTCATTGATGTTTTTGATTTTGTTGCGGATTTCCTTTTCGTGAATGTCCAATTTATTATCAAAAGCAACAATATCGTCTATGGTATTTTTATTCAACATTGTTTTAAGAGTTGCTTCGTGTTTCGGCAAACCCTCTTTGGTAATTTTTTCTAGTTTGTCTAAGTATTCATGCCTTGCTTCTATTTCATCAGAAAGTTCAAGAGAGTCAGAAGGGAACTGATTTTTATATTCCTTCATCTGTTTAATTATTTTATCTCTTAAAGTGCTTTGCCTTCCTCTTACTCCGTCCTTCTCTTTGTTTTTATCAATGCGTAAATCCTTTTCAGCTTTGTCAATATTTTTTATGCTTAAAACAATTCCTTCAATTTCCTTTTCAATTTGAAGAAAAAAGGTTTGTCTTTCATCTTCAAGTAGCGTTTTTAAAGTTTGATTGCATTCTTCTATTGTTTCCTGATGGGTTTTAATATTTTGCTCAACACCCCCCGATTCTTTTGTTTTTGATTTTTGAAGTTCTTCTGTGTCTTTGATTTCTTTTGATACCAACTCCAATTTTTCTTGAAGTGTTTTTAGGATATTATTACTACTCTGTAATTCATCTCTTTCTTTTTCTAAAGAGATTATGGCTTCAACTTCATCTTTCCAATTCAATTCAAACCAATCTTTGTAGCTGGTTATTTGGGTCAACTTTGCTTGAAATATGGTGTTGTTTTTGTTTTCTGTTGTAAGGCTTTTTATCTCTTGTTCAATTGTTCCTTTTTCAATTCGCAATTCATTCAAATGTTTTTCAATTGCCCTTATTTTTTCTTGGTTAGTCCATCCTAAAACAAAATTCTTTCTATCCCATAAATCCCTTCTGTCATCTTTTGTATGGCGTTGGCTTCCTGTTTTGAATTGTCCCTCTTTTGTAATTACATCGCTTTGCCTTTGGAACTCTTCAATAGAGACTCCTCTTAAATTAAATCGCTTTTGCAGTTCGCTTTCTAACCAATTTTCAAAAGGTGTGTCTGCTTTGATGTCAATTTTATTTACTACTGAATCGGCATCAATATCATTTGAAAATTTGTTTGGTTTGACGGAGTAAGGAACTTTGAAATATTCAAACCTCATTCCCTTGTTCTTGCTATCTATTAAACGCCTTGCGTTAATGTAGTTGCTAATTTGTGTGTAGTGCATGTCGGGAACTAACATACTCACGCCAAAACCTCTTAACAATCTTTCTAATGCTCCTTCCCAATCCTTCTCATTATCATTCACCTTTAGCAACTCACCAACAAAAGGAATTTCTTCTTGGTTAATTTCTAATGCGTCCGCCAGCTGTTCACGGATATTCAAGAAGTCTAAAGGAATTTGATTTTCCCTTTTCTTTAGTGATTCAAGTTCTTTGGATTCGGATTCTATACTTTCTTCAATTGAAGTTTTCTTTCCGGCAAGTGTTCCATGTTCGGTTAAGATTGCTTCTTGCCTTTCCTTTAATGCTTCAATTTTGTTTTCGGCATTTTTAAGATTTCTGAAAAATGTTTTATCGGTATTTACATTTTCTAACTCGCAAAAAGTTGTGAGGTCTGAATATGTTCTGTATTTTTCCCTTTTGATTTTGCTTAATTCCTCTTTCTTCTCAATATCTGCTGCAATTTCTTTTAACCTTGCACCTCCATTATTATCAATGTCATTATTGATTTGTATCTCGGCTTTTCGTTTTTCTCTTAGTGTATCCTCAATTGTTTTTAGCTGTCCACCAATTTGCAATAATTTTCTTTCGCAATCTGTTATTTCAGTCTCAAGCAATGCAATTTTCTTAGATGCAAAGTAGCTTGGAACGGATTGAAGAATGTTATCTATGTCTTGAATCCTTTCTTCAAATTTTCTAAAGTTTTCGCAAAAATCAACTAATGGTGCGAGAATGTCTTTTTGTTTTCTCGCATTCTGAACTGCTGCAAATGCTTTATTCAAATCATCAAAGCGTTTTTTCAAGTCCTCAATTTGTGTTTTGATTTCTGTTCGTTCCAACATTTGTTCCCTTACAAACAAAGTCAAACTGCTGACAGATTTCATTGAAACAGTTTGATAAAACAAATCAATTGCTTTATCGGTTTGCATTCCGAACAATTGGCGGAAACGCTGACTGTATTTTGAAAAATTATCGTCAAACACTTCTGTGTTTGAAAGGTCTTTCATTCGCTTTCTTAGTTCTCTTGCATCTTCAATTTTTGAAAAGTTATCTTTTATTGACAAGGGCAATTTCTCTCTAATGATTAATAACTTTTGTGGTTTGTCATTTTCAATCCAAAATACTTGTGCTAATGAAATTGATTCATGGTAACCTTCATTATTGAAGTTAGCAATCACAACACTAAAAGTGGAATCGGTAGAGCCGTTGTAGCGAAGCGAAACGGCTTTCTCTCTTGAATCTGCTTCATCACTTTTTGTGTTTTTGTATTCGCCTTTTATGTAAGTGAGTAAATTTCTTTCATTCCTTTCTGCTCCGGCAGCTTTGTTGAAATTGATTTTTTGATGTGGCACAATCAAGCAAGTCAAAGCATCTACAAGCGTTGATTTTCCTGAACCCACATCACCAGTCAGTAAAGAATTACTTCCATTGGGTTCAATCTTCCAAATTTTATTGTGGAAAGTTCCCCAATTGAAAAGCTCAACCGAATGTAAGCGGAAACCAATTTTTGTGTTGTCTGTATTGAATTCTATTTCGTTCATCTAATCAATTGGCTTGTAACAAACCGCTTTGGGAAGCAGTGTCAAAAAAGGTAACAGTTGGTTTAATCGTTCCATAGTTTCATAATAATTTACTCCAACATTTAAGCCGTTGTAATATTCCTGTCTGTTGTCGTAATAATGCTTTTCGCTTGGTATTCCCCACACTCCATCTCCTAAAACTTTTGCCAAGAACCATTTTTCAAGCAGCCGTGCAGCCCTTCCATTGCCGTCAGCAAATGGATGTATTTTTGCAAACACGAAATGTATGTATGCTGCATAGTAAAGAGTTTCTTTTAGTGTAAGTTTTTGTTTTAGTAATTGGTCAATGTCAGTAAATAATTTATCCATTTCCTGCTTAACAAATTGCGGTTCAACTGCCAAATAAACTAAGCCACTCCAACCTCTTATTCCCACTATTGTTTTCCTGTATTTTCCTTTTTGACTTTTAGTAATATTGGTAAAGGTTGTTGCAAGAATTTCATGACACTTCAATAATCCCTTTTGTGAAAGACGGTAACTCCTTGCATGTTGGTATGCGGTTAAGAGGTTTTCAATTTCTTTCACCTCCTTTCTATTTGTCTTGTTTTGCTTGCTTTGGTAAAAGCTGTTGAGGTCTAAAGTGCTTCCTTCAATTTGAGAAGATGCCACTGCACCAGCAAGCATATAGTTTTTAAAATCGTCAACAGTAAATTCTTTGGAGTCCAATTCTTGAAAACATTCTTTTACAGATGCTTTCACCTTTTCGTCAAAATTTTTAAGCAGGTTGTCTGATATAATTTGAAAATCTCTCATTTTTATTTTGCCTTTAAAAATGTGGTTCAATTGTTTTGTAATTCTGCATAAGATTTCAACTTCTCCAATGAATCTTTCACAACATCAGCGTTTACAAATGCTTTAATGATTCGGTTTATTTCGTACTGCTCATCATCTGTTTTCATCTTTCGCAAGAATCCTTCATCAACAACTTTTGTAATTGCAGTTTCAATTTGCTTTTGCTGACTTGCTTCGTTTGTGGTTTCTTTATAAAAAGGTTTCACCAAATTTATAATTTCGTCTTTTGTCAAAATTGCTTTTGAAGATTCACCTTCTCTATCGTTTTCAATTAAGTGTTTGCGAAGCAATAAACACAATAGAGAAACATGGAAATTGAGTTGCCGTTTCTGAATTAATTTTGGAGTTTCTTCTTCCTCGTCCTCGCTTACTCTTTGTTTTAGATAAGCAAACCCTTCTGACTTATCAATTATTACTTCAAGATTTATGTCGGCAAAGTATTTTTTTACATCAGTTTCATTTTCGGTTTTTAAAAGTTCATCCCAAACCTTTTCGTTATGGCTGTAAACAATACCTTTCAGCAAGGCAACTAGTATGTGTGAATATGGTTTTGTCATTTGCAGAAAACTATTTGAGGAACTTTTACTTTGAAACTTTTATTTGTCTTTGAGTTTTTTATATCAATGAAATCGTGTTCATCTTCTTTTACAATATGCCTACTTTTTTCATTGGAAGCAATTTCTAGATAGGCAACAATTTCAGCAACTCCTTTTTTAATCTCAAACTCTTTCACAAAATCGGAAAAAGAAATGTAAGATTTATTTTTTAGAGCGACTTTTATGTTGCTCTTTAATTCTGCAATACTTATTTCAAATTGTTCAAACAACGGATTGTTGTCGCTTGCGTTCTTTCCATCTTCGGGATTGTTATTTGCAAACTTTACTTTTTCGGGTGGGCTGAAAAGTGGTCTGTCAATTATCAAATCAATATTTATTACTTCATCTAAATGTATCAATTCAAGTTTGCTGAAATCCTTATCAGCGTTTACGCTGATAATTTTTAAAGCATCTTGAATATTGTCATAGATTCTTTTGTTCTCAAAAAAAGATTTGTGTTCTAAATACTTTCTTAGTTGTTCAAGTAATGAGTTTGTTGACTTCTTCGTTTTGTCTCCTGCTACAATCAAATTGTTTCTCACATTTGCAATACTGAAATTGTCTCTTTGCACTTCTTGAACAACTGGGATATTCAACACTTCGGTTATTAGCTTTTCAAATTCCTCTTGCTTTGAATGCGATAACAGAAATTCCCAAAAAGCAGTAAAACTTTTCCCTTGGTCTTCTTCAAATATGTTCGTCTGTTGTTGGAATAGGTCTTCTAATACATCTCCTTTTACTAAAGTTGTCGTAATTATTTTCTGCCTGAATCTTCTGTCTAAGTCACGAAAGTTTTGCTCTACTTGTCTAAAGTCAGCTAACAAATTTTTGGCTGTTTCCTCAATAAGAAAATACTGCTCTTTGATTTGTCTATCGTTCAATACATCCATCTTTCCGTTTTCAACATCTTGAATTTCTTGTTCAATTTGTTTTTTCTTTTCAAGCAACTCTTTCATTCTTGTTGCTCTATCTTTTTTCGATTTGCTTGAAAGTTCTTTTAAACTTTCAAATAAATTTTTCAAACGAGATTCTTGTCCTACAAATTCTCGTTTGTCTAAGCTGTCAATAAGTTTGAAAGCGTTTTCAGTTGCTGCTGTCAACTCGTAAAGGAACACATCATTTTTAGTTGGATACTTTCTTAAATAGCCGGCGTTTGTCCAATCGGTCAAATATTGTTTAGGTTGTCTTGTAAATTGGTTGTCGTCCTTGTTCAAAAAGTAGAGATAGTCCGAAAGAAACTCGGTCAATTCCTTCTCCGAAATGGTGTCGGTCTTAAAGCCGTTTTGATTTTGCTTGAATGACTTAAAAAGAAAACTAATAATCAATGCCGCATGGTCGGCTACTATGAGCGTGACTGTCCGATGGGTTTTAAGTAATTGATATATTTTGTCAAAATTCATTTCGTTTTAATCATAATAACAAATGTAAATATTATTGTCGTTGGTGCAGCTAGGCAAAATTAAATGTGCTGCAAATTGCGGTTGCTTGTGCGGTTGCATTGCAGGCATTTTGATTTTACTAAGGGTTTCATTTTTTCATTTTTTCATTTTTTCATTTTTTCATTTTTTCGTTTTTTCGTTGTCGTTTAGTTGTTGTCTATCGGTTTGTTAGGATTGCTGATAACGAAAAGGGCTTGTGGTCAGGTGGGGTAATTGAAACTCCTCTGCCCAAACGTCAGCAGATGTAAATTACTGTTGTTGAATTACTTACCAATGTTCAAAAGGTTTCCGTCAGCCGAAACAAAAGTACAATAAAATTACTAATGTTCAATCACTTCCGTCCGCCCCACTTGCCACAAACCCATGTTCATACCCATGAAGTTAAGAAAAATTCTTATCTTGTGTTTCATTTTTCACCCTTAAAATT
>JAAFJZ010000091.1:3075-8678 GCA_013298205.1 Cytophagales bacterium | reverse complement strand
ACCCAGTTCTGGGAAAGTAAAACTTTTTACCCATCTTAGCATCAAAGAAGATTCGCACACCCTTTTTGGATTCGCAGAAATGGAGGAAAAAAATATGTTTTTACTTCTTACTTCCATTTCTGGAATTGGCCCTGGGACCGCCTTAACTATACTTTCCTATGCCAACGTAAGTGAGCTTACACAATTTATTCATACAAACGATGCCCGTTCAATACAAGCCATCAAAGGTGTAGGTGCAAAAACAGCACAAAGGCTCATTCTTGAACTCAAAGATAAAGTAGGAAAAATAAATGGTGATTCATTATTAAATGTTACGACTTTAAACTCAGAACGCAATAAGCTCAAACAAGAAGCGTTAAATGCATTAGTAAGTTTAGGTATTGTAAAAAATACAGCGGAAAAAACGTTGGATAATATTTTTAAAACTGAAGGATATGACCTACCTTTGGAGAAAATAATAAAACAAGCCTTGAAGCAAAACTACTAAAGAAGCACATTATTCGGGCATTTGAGAACCTCAGAAGGAATACAATTAACTTTCTTTATTGGAATTGCATTATCGTTTATTACTTGGATAACCGATGCGAGACCTGCTATGCGAAAAAATTCCGATATTTTAAATCGGAATGTAAGAAAGGAATTTTCGCCTCCAGAAGATTCTTTATCTGAAGAAAAATACAAGTCCTCTAAAAAACCTACTTTTAGACCTAAAGATCGATATGGTGACCATTTCTCTAATCGAGAGTCAAAATCTCCTTTTCAGCTCAAAGACCCTGCCATAATACAAAAAAACATAGAACTAAGCCCTGATGGAGATGGATTTATAGTAGAGGAAAAGCTCGGAAATTCAGATTATCGAGCGCCTTCACAAATTCCTTATGACGAATTTGTAAAAATGCGCAACAAGGAAATGATGAAAAACTATTGGAAAAGCAGTACCGCTGGCAAAGAAGCTGAAAGTGCTGTAGGCACAAAAGCTCTAATTCCTAAAATTTATCTTGGCCCTGTTGCAGAGCGTATTTTTGGAGGAAATAGTATTGATATTAAGCCCAATGGGCAGGTCATGCTAGATTTAGGTTATCGTTTTCAAAGAACAGAAAACCCCTCTATTCCTATCAGACAACAAAGTGTTGGGAATTTATTTTTTGACCAAAATATTGCTTTTAATGTGGCTGGGAAAATAGGCGAAAGACTGCGAATTAACGCAAATTGGGACACAAAAGCTACGTTTGATTTTGATAATAATATTAAAGTACAATATAAATCTCAGGAAGAAGATATAATTCAAAATGTTGAAGCGGGCAATGTAAGCATGCCTTTAGGTACTAGCCTCATACAAGGTGCGCAAAATCTATTTGGTATCAAAACCCAAATGAGGTTTGGGAAATTATTTGTTCAAGCTATCGTAGCACAACAACGTGGAAAAGTAGATGAAATAGTACAAAAAGGTGGAGCCGGGGGTGGATTAGCAAGGGAGATAGAAATTAAATCAGATAATTATGATGACAATAGACATTATTTTCTTTCTCATTTTTTTAGAGATAATTATGAAAAATCGCTAAGAGGTTTACCCAATATCATTTCGGGAGTTACGGTAGGTGAAGTGGAAGTTTATGTTACTAACCGTATCAATGCTACTCAAAACTTAAGAAGTGTTTTGGCACTTACTGATTTAGGAGACCCTACTGCAAGATACTCTAGCCTTGCTGACAGTTCAAATTACTTTTCAGCTTTGCTTCCCGATAGCTTAAAAACAACTAATAATTTTTCAAACAATATTTTTTCAAATTTCTTTAAAGACCCCAATATCCGTAATCCTGATAATGTAATATCAGCTATTGAAAACAAACAATTTCAAAGAGCAAGGGACTATGAAGTGGTAAGAAGTGCTAGAAAATTAGAATTAGGAAAAGATTATATTGTCAATAAACAATTGGGTTACATTTCTTTGGTAACTCCAATGAGAAATGATGATGTTTTAGCAGTAGCCTACCAATACAGCTTTCGGGGTCAACAAAATACAGTGGGTACTTTGGCTAATTCTAATAGCGTTTTGCCTACAGAAAATTTAATTTTAAAACTAATCAGACCAAGTATAATTAATCCTGCTTTACCACTTTGGGATTTGCAAATGAAAAACATTTACTCCCTTAACCAGCCGAACTTAAACAGCAAAGGTTTTCAATGCAGAATTATTTATAGAGATGATTTGTCGGGTGTAGACAATCCTAGTTTGCCAACTGGACAAGGTAGAAAACTTAATAATGAACCATTGGTTCGTGTTTTTAATGCCGACAAACTAAATATGAATGGCGATCCTCAACCTGATGGAAGTTTAGATTTTGTAGTTGGCGTTACCATTGACACTACTTTGGGTAGAATTATTTTACCCGTTCTTGAGCCATTTGGTGCTACTATTATAAATAAATTTGATCCTATTGTTGATAGAGATTTAGTAGATAAATATCCTTTTACCGAGCTATATAGAAAAACGAAACCAGATGCTATGCAAGTAGCTTTAAAGAATAAATTTTTCTTAAAAATAAGAAGCCAATCTGGAGGTTCTGCAGATATATTACTTAATGGGCTAAATGTGCAAGAAAATTCTGTAACGGTAATCGTAGGAGCGACAACTTTAAAATCAGGCACCGATTATCAAGTTCTTGGTGATAGAGTTAGGATTACAAATGCAGGCGTTTTAGCTTCTGGGAATGATATTCGGGTACGATTCGAACGTTCTGATTTATTTAATATGCGTTCTAAAGGTTTGGTGGGTACACGGTTAGAATACCGCCAAAGTAAAGATTTCACTTTAGGCGCATCCATATTTAACCTTACAGAACGACCACTTCAAAGAAGAGTGCAGATTGGAGATGAGTCAGTAAGCAATAGTGTTTTTGGGTTAGATGCAGTTTATAAAAAAGAATCAAGGTTAATTACCAAAGTGATAGATGCTTTGCCATTAATTTCTACGAAAGAAAAGTCAAGTGTAAGTCTAGTTGGCGAGATGGCAGCACTTACCCCTCACGCCAATCCATTTATTCCAGGAAATGGAACTTCGTTTGTAGAAGATTTCGAAGCCCAAGAAACGCCAATAGGATTAGGAAGCTCGCCAGGTGGGTATCTAAGGTGGCTAATTGGAAGTCCGCCCACAAACAGTAGCTCTATCGGTACATTTTTGAATCCTAGCGATTTAAACGACCAAAAAAAAGTTCTTAATATCAATAACAAAAGAGCTAGGCTTGCTTGGTACAACATAGACAACACTTTTTACCAAGGCAGTGGATCTGGCTCAGCTGCAAACCTTTCTGCTATAGATATGCAAAACCATTTTGTAAGAATTATTTCGCCTCAAGAAATTTTCCCGAATAGAGATGTTCAGCAAGGAGTTCAAAATGAAGTTACTTTTGATTTGGCTTATTATCCACAAGAAAAAGGTCAATATAATTTTTCTACTCAAATAGATAATAGTGGTTTGCTAACCAATCCTAAAGAGAATTTTGGTGCAATTACCCGAGCTACTCCTTCCAATACTGATTTTGATGATGCCAATATTCAATATTTGGAATTTTGGCTAATGGACCCTTTCCCAAATGGAGACTTGGGGAAAATTATAGATGGCAGATTAAACAAAAATAATACTACTGGAGGCAAATTAGTTTTTCATGTAGGCAACGTAAATGAAGATGTAATGAAAGATGGCAAGCAAGCTTTCGAAAATGGATTGCCAAAAAATGATTCTATATTTGCTTCAGGAACAGATACTTCTGCATGGGGAAGGGTTACTAAAAGACCTTATTTAGTAAATGCTTTTGACAATGAACCTAATTCTAGACCATTTCAAGATGTTGGTTTGGATGGTTTGAATAATACGCGTGAAAAGGAATTCTTTAAAAATTATGTAAGCCAAATTGAAAACTCCACTCTTTCTCAAGATTTAAAAAATCAAATTCTTGCCGATCCCTCTAATGACAACTTTATTCATTACCTAAATCCTCAATATGAAGGTCAAGATAAAAAAATACTTGAACGTTATAAATTTTTTAATGGATCAGAAAACAATAGCCCTGTAAATCCTCAAAACGGAATTGTTCAGTCTTCTTACACAACTCCCGATAATGAAGATTTGAATCTTAATAATGTAGTAGATAATCTAGAACAATATTATCAATATACAATTGATTTAAAACCTAATACCAATTGGGATGTAGGCAAAAACTATATTGTAAGCAAAGTAGCAGCTAATACTCCATCAGGTACAATCAATTGGTATCAGTTTAGAATACCGCTAAGAGATAAACCTGAGCCAGTCAATGGGATGAGTAGTTTTAAAACTATTCGTTTTCTTCGTACCGTTCTTACTGGTTTTGAAGAACCCATTGTGCTACGTATGGCTAGATTTCAGTTTGTAGGTGGCACTTGGCGTGTTGTACCAGACTCACTGGATTTAACTGAAAAAGGACTATTTTTAGGTCCTCAAGAACCTGCATCTTTTAATGTATCTAGCGTAAATGTTGAAGAAAACGGTAAAGATGCTGGACTTGGAATTCCTTATGTAGTACCACCTGGGTCTTGGAGAGAAGTAGATGTTACTTCTATTCAAAATAGAAGACAAAATGAAAGCTCCATGCGCTTATGTGTAGACAACTTGCGAGAAAGACAAGCTAAAGGTGTGTTTAATATTACAAACAAAAATTTTATTAATTACCAACGAATAAAGATGTTTGTTCATGCCCAAGGAAATAACATTAAAGATGATGAATTGAATTTGTTTGTTCGTTTTGGTACTGATATCACTCAAAACTATTATGAAACACAAATTCCACTTAAAATCACTCAGCCCAATACAAGTGCAGTAGATCAAGTGTGGATGTCAGCCAACGAATTGGATTTTTTGTTAGAAGATTTCAGCAAAGTTAAAGTACGAAGAAATTCGTCTGGCTTTAATATGTTGAGAGAATATACTGAAATATTGCCAAATGGTAAAATTGTTACTGTAAAAGGAAACCCTGATCTTTCCTCTGTACAAGTGATGGTGATAGGAATAAAAAATCCTCCTACGTCATTTGGTTCTTCCAAATCTGTTTGTGTTTGGGTTAATGAAATGAGATTAACTGATTTTTTTGATCAAGCTGGTGTAGCAGCTTTAGGAAAAGCAGATATTAAATTGGCTGACATTGGTACTTTATCCCTTAACTCAAGGCTTATGGGAATCGGTTATGGAAGCATCGATCAAAAAGTAAGTCAACGGTTGCGTGAAGAAACCTTAGAATTTGGTATAGCTACTAATATTTCATTGGATCGTTTTACACCTTTAAAATGGGGCATTAAACTTCCAATGTTTATCAGTTACGACATTAGAAGAATAACTCCTCAATTTGACCCTTTAAACCCTGATATAAAACTAGAAGACACCAAGTCATCCTTTATTAATTCAGGCAATTCTAACGGGTGGTTAGAGTATGAAAAATTGGTCATTGACCATACAGAAAGACGAAGTATTAATTTTGCTAATATTCAAAAAGTGAGAGGTCCTAAGCAAAAAAGTAGAATTTATGATATAGAAAATATTTCACTTAGCTTAGCTTACAATGACATGTTGC
>JAAFJZ010000091.1:0-3065 GCA_013298205.1 Cytophagales bacterium | reverse complement strand
ACATAAATACAGAACGTATTAATATGTGGTCTTATCGTGTAGGAATAGGTTATACTTACGGTTTTACTTCAAAACCAATCGAACCTTTTAAGTTTATTAAATCAAAGTATTTGAAATTTATTAGTGAATTTAATTTCAGGTATTTACCTACCGGAATTTCTGTGAGAGGCGATTTGATTAGAACATTTACCAAGACACAACTTAGGGGGCCAGCAGGAAACATCAATGATGGAGTTTTCAAACCAGGCAATCTTTCATCAGCAGGATTTGACCCTATGTTTGAAAAATCGTTTAATATGAACCGTACTTATGGTTTTCAATGGGCGTTAACTAGTTCGTTAACATTAGATTATTCAGCTTCCGTACAAGCTATTATTGATGAACCTTTTGGTGATATTGATGGAACACGTGTATTAAGTGGTTCAGGAAAATCAAAAGAAGATTCAGTAAATTACAATTTAGAAAGAGGGGGAAGAATCAAAAACTTCAACCAAAAAGCAAGCATTAATTACACTTTGCCTTTAGAAAAAATACCTTTAACCGATTTTTTAAGTGCTTCTGCAAGAGTTGGTGCAGGTAATATATGGAGTTCTGGCGCAATGGGTATACGAGATTCTTTAGGAAATACTTTCCAAAATAGCCGAGAACAAAGCTTGAATGGTAAAGTAGATTTTGTAAAATTGTATAACAAAGTCCCTTTTCTAAAAAAAATTAATACTCCTCTCCCACCCCCACCTCCTCCAGTGGCTGGGGTAAAAGATACAACCAAAAAAGATTATGGATTTCTGGTAGCAAAAGCCGTTGGTCAGTTTTTAATGGCTGCCAAAAGCATTAATTTTACTTATTCTGTAAACGAAGGTACTCTCGTGCCTGGCTATTTACCTTTGGTGAAATTTGTAGGTTTTGATGATGCTTGGAATGCTCCAGGAATTGATTTTATTTTAGGTGGACAGGACTTGGAAGCTTTGAAAAGACGTTTAGAAAACCAAAAATGGATCAGTAAAAGTGAGGCTCAAAATAATCCTTTGAGCCAGATGCGTACCGAAAATATAAACCTAAGAGCCCCAATAGAGCCTTTTAAAGGATTTAGTATCCAACTTGAAGCCAAGCGTACCCGAACAAGTACTTATCAAGAAAACTTTAGGTTTAGGAACAACCAATTTCGATCTGAAACTCCACAAAGAACCGGAAATTATAATATTTCATTTCTTTCAATTCAAACGGCTTTTTCTACTGACCAAGTTGGAACAGACAATAGCCCTGTTTTTGAAGCTTTTGTGAAAAATAGAGCCATTTTAAGAGAACGCTTATTAAATACCAATTCATTAACGAAAGATTTTACTCGAAATAATTCTGAATCTCGAGACAGTTCATATTTATACAATCACCAAGATGTTCTAATTCCCTCATTTATAGCAGCTTACTCTGGCACATCTGCCCGACAAATCGAACTAAGTGCATTTCCTATTATTCCTATACCCAACTGGCGACTCGATTATTCTGGGCTTACTGACTTGAATTTTATAAAAAAAATATTCACTTCTATTACATTGAGCCATTCTTACAGTAGCACGTATGCTGTAAATAATTATAGCAGCTCTATTCAGTACAATTCTAGCAAAGTAAACATGAATAATGATGAATGGGACACTCCATTACCCGACAAACCCAGTACTATTTCTAAGTCGCTTGTGCCTGTTTATATGATCAATCAAGTTTCTATTTTAGAAAGATTTGGGCCCTTGGCAGGCATCAACATAAGGTTAAAAAACAATATGACCTTTAAAATGGAATACAGGCAAGAAAGAAACTTAAGTTTGAGTATGTCAAATGCTCAAGTTACCGAGCTCACAAACAAAGACTTTGTATTTGGATTTGGATTTGCAAAACCAAATTTAAAATTACCTATCAGGGTTCAAGGTCGAGTAATCACACTTAAAAATGAAATAACATTTAGAGCCGATGTTACTTATCGTGATTCCAAAACAGTACAAAGAAGTGTAATTGATAGAGGATTTGATGCCTATACAATTGTAAACCAAGTAACTATGGGAAATAGCACTTTACAAATTAAGCCAAATATTAGCTATCAGTTTAACCCTCGGCTTACAGGTCAATTTTATTTTGATTACCAAATCACAATTCCTCGTATTTCCACATCTTTCACCAGAGAAGCAATTAGTTTTGGCATTCAATTAAGGTTTAGTTTGTCATAGTTAAATCAAAAATATTGTATTGACTTAAGTTCAAATCTCACTTTATTTGAAGTTTAATCAGAAAAAAACGAAAACAGCAAGTATGAATAATCACCCGATTAAAGTAAAGGTTATTATTTTAAACTATTTTATTTAAACTAAAGAATCTTTTTTCATTTGTAACTCTTCGTCAATTTGGGGCATTTGTTTATTTAACTTTTCAATCAATAAAGAAATGTCTTCTGCATTTTCTTTTGATTCAGATTTCTGAACAATTGTTTTTAGTAATTCTTCAGCTTCACTTGCTTTTAAATAGTTAAAACTTGGCTTTAAATTGTGTATAGACTGTTTAATTTTTGCAAAATCTAACTTTTCAAATCCTTCATTTATGCTTAAAACCTCTTTATGAATACTTTTTTTAAATAAATCAAGGTAATTTAAAATTGCTACAGTATTGTTGGATGTAATTGTATTTAAAAATTCAAAGTCAAGCAATTTTGAATGATTTAAACTTTTAGTAGTATCAATATTATTTTTTTTAGTTGTATGAATCTCTAGTAAGCCTAATACTTTGTTTTTAAAATCTTCTATTTCGAAAGGTTTAGAAATAAAATCGTTCATCCCAACTTTTAAACACTTTTGTTTTTCTTCAATTGAAACACCTGCACTAAGAGCTAAAATAGGGATTTTATTTACAGAATTATTTAAAAGTCTAACTTTTCTTGTAGCTTCATACCCATCCATAATTGGCATCTGCACATCCATTATAATTAAATCGTATGTTTTTTTAGATACTTTATTTATTACTTCTTTGCCATTCTCGCATAAATCTATTTCAATTTTATCAAATAATAACTTAAGTACATCTAT
>JAAFJZ010000090.1 GCA_013298205.1 Cytophagales bacterium | reverse complement strand
ACGTTCTCCTTATGCGGTAGCCAAAATGTACGCTTATTGGATAACTGTAAATTATCGTGAAGCTTATAATATGTTTGCTTGTAACGGGATTTTATTTAATCATGAATCTCCATTAAGAGGTGAAACTTTTGTAACAAGGAAAATTACTCGTGCAGTAGCCAAAATTGCTTTAGGATTAGAAAAAATAATTCATTTAGGAAATATTGATTCCAAAAGAGATTGGGGACATGCTAAAGATTATGTTGAAGCTATGTGGTTAATTTTACAGCAAGAAAAACCAGAAGATTTTGTAATAGCTACCGGAGTTACAACTACAATTAGAGAATTTGTAATAATGGCTTTTGATGAAATTGGTGTAAAATTGAAGTTTTCTGGAATTGGAGTAGAAGAAAAAGCCTTTGTAGAAAGTTGTAATAATTATAAATATCAGCTAAAAATAGGTATGCAAGTATTGGGAATTGATGCAAACTATTTTAGACCAACAGAAGTAGAATTATTAATCGGAGACCCAACTAAATCTAAAACAAAATTAGGTTGGAAACCCAAATATGATCTTAAAGCACTTGTTAAAGAAATGGTAGAAGCTGATTTATTGTTATTTGAAAAAGATAAATATTTATTAGATGGCGGGCACAGAGTTTTGGCACAACAAGAATCTTAAAAAGTGAAATTAACAAGTAAAATATATATTGCGGGTCATAGAGGAATGGTAGGTTCGGCTATACACAGATATTTATTAAGCCAAGGATTCACAAATTTAATATTTAAAACCTCAAAAGAACTTAACCTTACTTTACAAAATGAAGTAGAACATTTTTTTGAAAAAAATAAACCAGAATATGTTTTTATTGCTGCTGCTAAAGTTGGTGGTATTTATGCCAATAATGAATATCCAGCAGAATTTTTGTATAATAACTTAATGATTGAAACAAACTTAATTCATTCATCATTTAAACATGGTGTAAAGAAACTATTGTTTTTAGGTTCATCATGTATATACCCAAAAATGGCACCTCAGCCTATTGTGGAAGAAGCATTACTTACTTCATCACTTGAAGAAAGTAATAAATGGTATGCAATTGCCAAAATTAGTGGAGTAATGTTGTGCCAAGCTTATAAAAAACAATACGGTGCAAATTTTATCTCAGCTATGCCAACTAATATGTATGGCAAAAATGACAATTATGATTTAGAAAATTCTCATGTTTTACCTGCCATGTTGAGAAAGTTTCATGAAGCAAAAATAAATAATTCTAATCAGGTTACCCTTTGGGGTACAGGTACACCAAGAAGGGAGTTTCTTCATGCAGACGATTTGGCTGAAGCTTGTCTTTTTCTAATGCTTAATTATGATGGAGAAGGTTTTTTAAATATTGGTTCCGGAGAAGATATATCTATATTAGAACTTGCAGAAATGATACAAAAAATCACAAAATTTGAAGGAAAAATCGTTTGGGATATTGACAAACCAGATGGGACACCAAGAAAATTAATGGATATAAGTAAAATAAAAAATTTAGGCTGGGAATATAAAATTAAATTAAGAGATGGAATAAATCAAGTTTATAAAGAAAAGTTTTTGTTAAACTAAATTTTTCAAATTTATATTCAAAGCATTTTAAATTAAAAATATGAATATAAAATCCGTTTTAACTTTTAGATTTTTAGTACTTTTTGCCTGTTTACTTTTTGGCTATTCTTTATTTATATATCAATTTTCTTATTTTTTTAGGGAAAATGAATTTCAAGAAAGATTAAGAGAAAATGCAAAATTAACTGCACGGTTACTTATTGAAATTGATGAGATAAACGAAGACATATTAGGTACAATTTCTCAAAATAACCTAAAACCTTTGGCAGATCAAAAGATTGCTGTTTACGATGAAAATAATAAAATAATTCTCAAAACTTCAGAAGGTTTTATAGATGCAAATGAAAACCTACTTACTAAAATAAGAACAAGGAAAGAGTTTTTTTATAAAAAAGGAGAAATGGAATATCTAGGGCTAAGTTATAGATACAAAAAAAGAAACTATATCATTATTTGCTGCGCTGTAGATAGGTTCGGTTTGGATAATCTTTATTATTTAATGTTGATGTTAGTCATAGGGTTTTTATTAAGTATGGTTGTAGCCGGAGGAGTAGGTTGGTTATTTTCCAAACAAGCATTAAAGCCTATATCTGATATCGTGGACCAAACAAATTTAATAAGCGTAAAGAACCTTAGTAAAAGATTGGATACTGGAAAAGGTAAAGATGAATTGGAAAAGTTAGCAATAACCATAAATACTATGCTTAAAGGTTTGGATGAATCTTTTCAAATGCAAAAGGGATTTCTATCTAATGCTTCGCACGAATTTAGAACACCACTTACAGTAATGAAAGGACAGCTTGAAGTAACACTATCACAAGAACGGGATTTAGAAAATTATCAAATGGTTTTGCAGTCGCTTTTAGAAGAAATTAATAATTTAAGTATCCTTTCTAACGGACTTTTAGAGCTAGCAAAATTAGATTCATACGATCAAAGAGTAAATTTCAAAAAGTTTAGAATAGATGAAATACTTATGAAATCAATTAGTTTTGCTAGCAAAAGTGATAAAAGCTATAGAATTAATTTCGTTTTTGAGTCTTTACCAAAAGAAGAAATAAATCTTGAGACTTATGGTAACCCTTTATTACTTGAGTCTGCGTTTACTAACTTGATTTTAAATGGATGTAAATTTTCGAAAAATCATATTGTAAATATAAGTATGAATTTCACAAAAAAATATGCAGAAATCATTTTTGAAGATAAAGGTGTAGGAATAGAATATAAAGAGCAAAAATATATTTTTGAACCATTTTTTAGATCCAAAAACACAAGAAACTTACCTGGACATGGAATTGGATTGCCCCTTACATCAAAAATAATTGCGCTGCATAATGGCAAAATTTTTGTAGACTCTACTTTAAATTTGGGTACAAAAATGATTGTTTATATTCCTATAAATTAGAAACAACCTATAAATTTCAATTTTTTAAATAATAAAAATGATCAACTTTATTGTATTTAATCCCTAATAAAGGAATTTTGTCAAATAGATTAGGAATTATCTTGGCATCATCAACAATTATTTCAGGTAAATTATCCTCAAATAGTTCATAAAAACTAGCTGCGTTTTCATAATTATTAATTTTAAAAATTTTAGATTGATTTGAATCCCAAAATGGACCTCCAATAAAATTATCCTCGTATTTAGTTTTATTTAAAGAACTAACCCAAATTCTTTTATTTTTGAATTGAAAAGTTGTCTTTGGTATATCTAAAGATTTATGAAAGAAAAAAATAGACATACTATAACATATTATAATCCATGCTATTAACTCTTTCCATTTTATTAACCGTAAAGCTAAGATGAATTGAGTTGAAAAATATGAAATCGGAATTACCAACATCCATAAATTTTCTAACTTATTTTCAGATAAAAACATTTTGGTTAACGAAATTATTAAATAAAAGAAAAATAATTGTTTGATTACCAACCTAAAACTAACAGTTATTATATTTCCTACTATACCAAGTAAATTTAAAATTACTATAATAAAAAATAAAGCACCAAGTATTAATGAATTTAAAACAGGATCATTAGAAATATTTGATAAAGAAAATGAAAAATGAAAAATGAATCTTGAAAAATTTAATAAAGAATCTTGAAAAAGAAAATACAAAAATGTAAATGAAAAGGGAAACAATAAACCCAGAAACCCAATTAGATATTGTCTAAATTGTGTTTTAGAAAAAAAAATTAATGTTAATAAATATAGTAAAACTATAATTAATATTTGTTTGTAACATAAAATGCTAAATCCAAGCCACAATCCAAAAATAAAATAACTTTCATCCGAATGATTATTTTTTTGAAAACCAATTAATCTATCTAAGCTTAAAAGAATAAATAAATTGGCTAAAATTATTTCATTTAAAAAAATATTTTCAAAAAAACATAGACAAATACACAAAAAGGAAATGTAAACCCAACCAGAGTCTTCTTTTAAAATTCCATGTTTTTTAATAATAAAGTGAAATAGTAAACCTTCAATAATTACCAGTAAAATAGCAATAAACTTACCTACAAAATAAGATTTTCCAAAGACAAAAAATAAAACGGCATATAGAAATGCTGTAAAAGGTGATTTATTAAAAAAAACATCCTTGTAAATAATATTTGGAGTATTACAAATGGTTTCACCAATTGCCCAAATATCTATTTCTCCAACAGAAACTAAACCAAAACTATTTTTAAATAAATAAAAAGAGATAAAAATAACAGAAAAAAGGATAAAAAAAACATAATTACTTCTATGAATTAAAGAATGCAACATGAACGAAAAACTTAATTCTTAAAAGATTCTCTAGGTGTAAGTCCTAATAGTTCAAACATTTCTCTATCAGATTTAGTACCTGGATTTGGCGTTGTAAGTAATTTATCTCCAGCAAAAATAGAGTTTGCGCCTGCCATAAAACATAATGCTTGTTCTTCTGTATTCATTCTTACCCTTCCTGCTGAAAGCCTAACCATAGCTTTGGGCATTATAATTCTAGCAGTAGCTATCATTCTAACCATTTCCCAAATAGAAACTTTTTCTTGGTCTTCCAAAGGTGTACCTTCTACAGGTACGAGCGCATTAACTGGAACTGATTCAGGATGCTCAGGTAAAGTTGCCAAAGTTAGTAACATACCTATTCTATCTTTGTCTGTTTCGCCCATTCCAATAATTCCACCAGAACAAACTGATATTTTAGCTTTTCTTACATTTTCTAAAGTATCTAACCTTTCTCCATAATTTCGAGTTGTAATTACTTCGTCATAAAATTCTTCACTCGTATCCAAATTATGATTATAAGCATATAATCCGGCATCTTTTAATTTAGTAGCTTGTTCGGGTGTTAGCATACCAAGGGTACAACAAACTTCCATTCCAATATGATTTACACCCTTTACCATTTCTAGTACTTGATCAAAATCTTTATTATCTCTAACTTCTCGCCAAGCTGCTCCCATACAAAAGCGTGTACTTCCTTCATTTTTAGCTTCTTGTGCTGATGCCAAAACTTCTTCAACAGGTAAAAGCTTATGTACTTTTACATTTGTATGATAACGTGCTGCTTGAGGACAATAGGAACAATCTTCGGGACAACCACCTGTTTTAACTGAAAGCAAAGTACACACTTGTACCTCACCTGTTTGGTGGTATTGACGATGTATCGTTGAGCCCTGAAAGATAAGTTCCATCATGGGCAAATTATATATTTTTTCTATTTCGGTTCTAGTCCAAGTATTTTTAATCATAACAACAGGATGTTGGGAATTTTTATGTTAAACTAATATTTTCTTAAAAAAGTGAACTATTTTTTGCAAGTTAAATTTTAATTGCGCTTTATTTGTCAATTAGCAAAAATTAATATCAATATGAAAAATTTGATTTCGTATAATAAACAAGCCTTTTCAAGTAAATATTACTTGAAAAGGCTATAAATACCAACAATTAAATTTATTTTTTAGGTGCTGGCGGAACTGGTGAGGTTGATTTAGATTTTGGCGTAACTGGAGGAGGTGTAATTCCTAGCTTTTTTAAAATTAAATCTGAAACATTATCATTTTCTGGTGCACGAAGAATAAGAGGTGTAGAACCGTATCCTGAATCAGAATTAAAAATATAACTGTAACCCGCTTCTTCAGAAACAGCATCGATAGCTTTTTGAATTTTTTCTAAAAGAGGTTGCAACAATGAAAGTTGTTTCTTTTGCATAGAAGATTCAGCATTTTTTTGAAATTCTTCAATTGATTCATAAAGATTTTTTAATTCTCTTTCTTTATCTGCACGAATTACGTCAGACATCATAGAAGCACCTTTTTGAAATGATTCGTTTTTTTCTTGAAACTCTTTAATTTTGGTTTGTAACTGAGTATCTAATTGTGATTTATAAGTTTTTATGTCTGTTTCTACTCCTTTACTTTCAGGCATAAGCCCTAAAATATAATCTACATTGGTGTAACCCATTTTGAATGGTTTGGTTTGAGCGAATAGGCTAAGCGCAATAAATTGAGTGATAACGAATAAAATTAATTTGCTTTTCATAGTTAATTTAGTTAAGGGTTAGAATTAAAGGTTAAAGTTAAAATTTTTTGGGTTTATTATCAACAACATCTTTTACGTCTCCCAAGCCTAGCTCTTCAAGAACATAATCAGTGTAATCGTGTTTTTTATCAGTATAAATCATATAAATATCACTGGCTTTATCGAAAATAATTTGCAATTGTTTCTTTTTTGCAACTTTTTCTACCGCTGTATATACTTTGTCTTGTACTGGTTTTACCAATTCTTGTTTCTTTAAAAAATAAAGACCGTTGTAACCAAAGGTTTTCTTTTGGAAATCTTTCATTTTTTTTTCTTTTTTTGCCAATGTATCCAATCTCTCTTTTTTCATATCCTCCGTTAGCAAAATTTCTTCTGCTTTATAATTAGAGAGCAAACGTAAATATTCGCCATTTAATTCATCTACCTCACTTTGCCACTTGGCTGCTAATTTATCAAGTTCGCCTTGGGCTTTGCCATAATCCTTTACCTTACTCAATATGTATTCAGAATCAATATATCCAAATTTTTGACAAAAAGCATTAACCCCTAAGTTAAAAATGAATATAAAAATCAATACAAACTTATACATTATCTAATTTGCTGACCAATTGAAAAGGTAAATCTTTGTTGATTTGCAGAAGGATTTCCAGGATAAGTATCTAAACCATAACCCCAATCTACTCCCAACATACCAAATGCAGGCATAAAAACTCTTGCGCCCAAGCCTGCTGTTTTGTATAACGAAAAAGGATTAAATTCATTGTAACTTAACCAATTATTTCCTCCCTCAGCAAAAGCAAGAACAAAAACAGTAGCTGATGGATTTAAAGTAATTGGATATCTAAGTTCCATTACAAATTTATTATATACAACTCCACCTGTTCGACCTAGATTGGTATAATCTCTACCTATAGAATTATCTTGATATCCTCTTAAACCTATAATGTCATACCCTAGCATAAAGCCCATTCCTGCAATTCCGCTGCCTCCCATGATAAATCTTTCAAAGGGACTAATATCCAATTCTGGGTTATAATTACCCAAAAAGCCTAAATGAGCTCTTGTTGCTAAAACCAAGTTTTTATAAATTGGCAAATATTGAGTCATGTCAAACATTAATTTAGTGTATTCCACAAACTCATATTTATTATTAGTTAGCTGGCTATTTGAACCTCTGAATAAACTATAAGGTGGAGTTAAACTCAATGCAGCCGAAAGAGATGAACCCGAACGTGGATAAATAGGGTTATCTATACTATTTCTTGATAAAGTATTTGTAAATGCAATGTTGTTAAAATAACCTGTACTTATACCTGGAAATAGATTTGCAAAATTATTTAGATAATATAATGTATAAGATAATGTATGAGTAAAAATGAAATAATCATCAGGCCATTTTAGTCTTCTACCTAAACTAATATTTATACTGGTCATATTTAATGTTCCTGTATTTCCACCAAGTAAAGCTTGGTTTTGTAAGTTATTTCCTAGAGAACCAAATCCGCTACCTAATCCACCCAAACCACCTGAAAATCCAACTCCCCTTCTTTGTACAGAATGACTCAATGAAATGGAAAATGAGTTTGGTTTTCTTCCTCCCAACCAAGGCTCAGTAAATGTCATAGAATAAGTTTGAAACGCAGGACCATTTGCTTGCACATTCAATCCCAATCTTTGACCATCGCCTGAAGGTAATGGATTGTATTCTCTAAATTTGAATAGATTTCTAGCAGAAAAATTATTAAACATTAAACCAACAGTGCCAACAAAGCCAAACCAACCGCCCCAACCACCTGAAATCTGAATTTGATCACTTGGTTTTTCTACCACATCATAAACCATTGAAACTGTACCTTTTTCCGGATGAGGAATCGGTTGAATGTTGATTTTTTCTGGGTCAAAATATCCCAATTGTGAAAGTTCTCTTTGTGAACGAATCAATAAAGCTCGGCTAAATTTGTTGCCCGGTTGGGTACGAATCTCTCTTAAAATTACATGATCTGAGGTTTTGGTATTTCCATTAACTTGAACTCGATCAATAGTCGCTTGAGGGCCTTCATAAATCCTCATTTCTAAATTAATAGAATCTCCATTTACTTGTGTTTCTACAGGCTCAATTGTGAAAAATAAATAACCATCATCCATATATAAAGAGCTAACGTCTGCACCTGTTGGGTTGTAATGTAGTCTTTTTTCTAAATTTTGAAAATTATAAACTTCTCCTTTATTAATTCCCAAAACACCAGAAAGTAATGTAGAATCATACAAATCATTACCTTTCCAAACAATATCTCCGAAATAATATTTTTTGCCTTCTTCAAGTACTAATTTTATACCTATCAATTTATCATTAATCAAATAAACACTATCTTTTACAATTTGCATATCTCTATGGCCCAACGTATTATAATGTTCAATTAACTTTTGTTTGTCTTCTTCGTATTTTAATTTTTGATACTTTGAGGTATGCCAGATTCTAAAAGGTACTTTCTTTTTTGTATTTTTAAGTTTAGCAAAAATTACTTTGTCTTTAAGAATCTGATTTCCCTCTAAAATAATTTCCTTTATCTTTA
>JAAFJZ010000009.1 GCA_013298205.1 Cytophagales bacterium | reverse complement strand
CATCGCTTGTGCAGATGCTTTGGTGGCTTGTAGTACAGGACCACTACATATAGCAGCCGCTTTAGGAAAAGCTGCCATAGGAATTTACCCTAACCTCAAGCCTATGCACGCAGGCAGATGGGCACCAGTAGGCAAGAATGCAATAGCCATTTCTAGTAAAAATGATTGTAATATGTGTAAAATTCCAAGCAATTGTTTGTGTATGAAAATGATTTTATGCGAAAATGTGGCTGAAATTATAAAATCAAAGTTTAATTAAACTCAAACGTAAGCTTATCCCATATTTCATGGCTTTCATTAAAGCTTGTTTCATGAATTTTGAAAATTTTTTTGAGCCCAATTGTATTTGTGCTAAAAACAAAATCAGCTTCTAAAATTTTTTTTTCTTGATAAAGACCTTCTAAAACTGAAATGTTATTTTGAATTGCCCAATTTAAAACCCTTTTTCTCATAGTTCCAGCCAAACACCCAGAAAGTAATGAAGGAGTATAAATTTTATTTTCACTAATCCAAAATAGATTTGATGAAATACATTCAGCAATATTTTTATTCAAATCTAAAATAATCATATCATTTACACCCAAATCCTGCATTTCCATTCCAGCTAAAATATAAGGCATAGATTGGCTGGTTTTAAATTGAGACCATGGGCTGGGTAAAGCTTGAGATTTTAAAGAAAACTTCACTAACTCAGAGACCATTTCTTGAGGCTTAATGTAAGGTGAAATTTGAATCAAAAACTTAGATTTTCGATTACTAGGGGCATAAGTTCCATCGGCATCTCTCCAAATATTCCATTTTGCTTTTATTGGAAATGTAAAGTGGTTGAGTTCTATTAATTTTATGATTTGATTTTTAAGGTAATCTAAATTCCAGATTTTAGGTGTTTCGTATTCAAAGAAATCGCAAGCCTCATTGCATCTATCCCAATGGTATAAAATGATGGTATGCAATTCAAATTCATTTCGAAAAATTGCAGTTTCAAAAATTCCATCACCATAAAGAAAGGCTCGATTCTGAAAGTTAAATATATTTTTCTCGCTTTCGGTAATGGAATCATTGAAATTAATTAACATAATTTTTAAAAATTAATATTCTTGAAACCGGTTTGCTACTTCTTTTCCATTTAAAAAATATTGAAGATAATAACCCATGGCTGAGCAATCGTTTACAGCAATCGCTTTATTAACAGAATTTAAACTAAAGCCACCAGTGGCTAATAGGTAATTTTCATTTACAGAATATTTAATAACTCCCGAAGTGATTTTGTAAGGACCAATAAAATCATTTCCACAATTGGTGTAGATTATCGGTGTATTAAAATAAGTAATAAAAGTTTCACCATCTCTATTGATGCCCGATTCTGCGATATTTTGTAAAGAATCTCCCTCTACTTTAAGTTCTAAACCGCTCCAGTTGCCATTAGTTGTTGAATAAGTTTTTTTGCGACTTACATACCATTTCCTAGATTTACCTGAATTGTAAGTTACATTTAGATTGCCTCTTATTATATGTACAATACTTGATTTTATTGGTGCAATAACAAGGTTAATAATCTGACCTCCAGATTGGTTGGTTAGGGTTTTGACTCCTGAAAAGGTTAATGTTTGCGAACTTAAAGGATAATAAACTTGATATCCTGAGAAATTTAACTCGAGTTTTGCACCTTGATCTTTCCATTTTGCTCCAATTGGAAATATACTTACTGTTATTAATCCCTTTCTAACCACTTTTGCGCAGTTTTTGGAACTATCGTATCTAATTCTAAATATTTGAGGGCGATTTAAAGATAAATCAGATGAAATTGAATCTACTTTAAAAACTCCACAAGGCAAATCTAAACCATCTGTTCTACCTGTGGCTACAGATGTTTTGCTTAATACAGTATTTACATCATCTATAATCTTATCAGTTTCACTTCTCACAGCCGCTTCATTGGCATAATAAGGAGCTTGATTTTCAATGTTTGAAGGGGAAATTGAAATTTGACTGGATATTTTTTTTTCTTCTCTAAAACAAGAAGTTAAAGATGTTACACTAAGTGCGAACAAAAGATATTTTATTTTCATTGTTATTAAATTTTTTTGTAAAAAATTGTCTATTTTAATAATTCATACACAAATTAAATGTTTTGTAAAAAATAAATATTTATTAAATCAAAATTCAAACTTAAATTAAATAATTTATAGAAGTTAAAGTTCTAAAGGTCTATTTGCACTTTCTTGAAGTGAAATAAAGGTTTCTGTACGTTCTATTGATTCTATTTTTTGAATTTTATTTGTCAATAATTCCATAAGGTGGTTGGTATCTCTACAAGTAATTTTAATAAAAATACTATAATTTCCAGTTGTATAGTTCATCGTTAGAATTTCAGGCACTTGTAAAAGTTTTTTAATTGTATCATTATAGAGCGAACTTTCTTTTAAAAATATTCCAATGAAAGCACTGAGGCTATAACCGATTTTAGTATAGTCAATTACCAAATGTGAACCTAAAATAATACCCATTTGCTCCATTTTTTTCATGCGTACATGCACAGTTCCGGGCGAAACAAATACTTCTTTTGCCACATCTGTATAAGGTAACATAGCATTTTTGGTCAAAATATTGAGTATTTTATAATCAATATCGTCCAATTGGTTATTTTCCTTATTATTCATGTTATTTTTAGATTATTGAAATCATAATAAAACGACTATTTTAAAACTCAATTTTATTGATAATTCAAAATTAATAACTTTATTTTGCATTTTAAGTAAATATTTAACTTATTTTTAAATTTATATTCAACAAATAAAATCTTTTCTTACCTTTGCAACATCAAACATACAATGTGAGATGTTGAAACTGGCAGCCAAGCCCTACGGTCACTGGGGTGAAGAATCTAGAATAAACCAGCAATGGCTAACTACTTCGTGAGTGGTTCGAATCCCTCTCTCACAGCATAAATTTTTTTAATTTTTTCTCTTAATTGTTTTCAATTTTTTAAAACTTATTTCCTTTTACCCTACTAAAATCTCTCATTTTATTAATAAAACCTAAACTTAGTTTCGATTGTTATTTTGAAAAATAATTTTGATAACAATTAACCTACGTTTTTAAATATTGAATTAACATTTTAAAAATTAGCTAATATTTTTCTAATTTTGTAAAATTCAAAAAACTAAATCAAATTGTTTTAACATCAAATTAATTAAAAGTTTAACACAATAGTATGTCTCCTACCACATTCCTTTTAAGGGTTTTTATAGTTTTGTTTATCATAGTAATGCTTGATATTTATGTTTTTAAAGGCATAAAAGTACTTTGTCAAGATATGGAAAATAAGCTATTTAGAAAAATAGTATATGGTATTTTTTGGGGAATTACGATATGTTTAATATTATATCTTTTTGCATTAATTTTAACTTTTAAAGGAGAAAGAGGTCCTACAAAGCAATCTGCAATTTTGATGAGTTTATTTGTGCTTTTCACTTTGCCCAAAATTATTTTCGGTCTTTTCTTGCTAGGAGAAGATATTTTTAGGTTGTTTCGAGCAACATCCATTTTTGCGACAAATTTACTTGGGCCAGACTCTCACTTTAAAGGTCTTCAATATTTTTCTGAACGAAGAAAATTTATTAGCCAAATTGCATTGGCAGTATCAGCAATTCCTTTTTTAGGGGTTCTGCATGGGATAACAAAAGGCAAATACAAATATACTGTTCACAAACAAACAATATTTTTTAAAGATTTGCCTATAGAATTTGATGGCTTAACTATGGCGCAAATTTCTGATGTTCATTCAGGAAGTTTTGATAATATTGAAGAAGTAAAAAAAGGTATCCAAATGATTAATGATTTGAATGCCGATGTGATTGTTTTTACTGGAGATATTGTAAATAATGTGGCTAGTGAATTTAAACCTTGGATTAAGCATTTTTCAAAACTGCAAGCTCCTCTAGGTAAATTTTCTATTTTGGGCAACCATGATTATGGCGACTATGCACAATTTGAAAACGATCAAGCTAAAGTAGATAATTTGAATACTTTGAAAAAATATCATTCAGATACAGGTTTTAAACTTCTGTTAAATGAAAGAATAAGTTTTGAAAGAGGAGGTTCTAAATTTAACCTTGCTGGTGTAGAAAACTGGGGTTTACCCCCTTTTCCACAATATGGCAATTTGAATCTTGCACTTTCAGGTCTTGAAAAAGATGCATTTACAGTTTTGCTTTCACACGACCCTTCACATTGGGATGCTCAAGTATTGCAACATCCTCAAAATGTGTCTCTTACATTGTCAGGACATACTCATGGTATGCAATTTGGTGTAGAAATACCGGGTTGGAGATGGAGTCCTGTGCAATATAGATACCCAAATTGGGCTGGATTATATCAAAAAGCAGAAAAATACTTATATGTAAATCGAGGTTTTGGATTTATTGGTTTTCCTGGCAGAGTAGGAATTTGGCCAGAGATTACTCATTTTACTTTCAAAAGAGCTTGAACTAAGTAAATTATACTAAATAGGTTTTTTCTAATGCTATTCGATTTTGTTTAATTTTAAAATAGTATAATTTACTATTTGCAAACACACTTCCTTTCTGTTTTTTATCTTTTTGTCTTCACCTTGTAAGATTTGCACTTGAAATTTTATTGACTCAAGTTCAGATTGCAACTGATATTTTACTTTTTTTAAGAAGTTTGTTGGGTTTGAATTTTTACTGCACATGTTTTTGTAAATAAATTCATTCTCGGTTTTTAAAACCCAAAGTTCATTATCAAGTTTTTTTCTTTGCTCTTCAAGCATTTCGAGATATAATTTTATTTTATTGCTAGAAGTATTTTGGTTGTGCTCAGAATGCTTTTTTTCTAAATTTAAAAGCTCGATTAAATCTTTTTTGTCATAAGCAATGGTGATTTGTTTGCAAATTTCTTCTTTTTCTAATTTTAAGGCTACATTCATCTCAGTATCAGGATGAAAATTTTTAATCAAATTCAAGTATATTTCTCTTAAAGATTTATGTTTAAGTTCATTTTTTTGCTTTTCCTTTAGTTCTTTAATTTGCTTTGCCCTTGTATTTTTTTTTATATCTTGTTTATTTTCAAAATCATAGTCAGGTTTTGCGTTTTTTTGAGATTGAAAATGCTCTGCATTTTCTTCAAAAGTTTTGTTAGGATTAAATTCGGCATCGTTTCCAAATTTGTCTTTAAAAATAAGCTCTAATGTTTCGTTTAAAAATTCTGCTTTCATTTGATTGTAGATTTCAAGATTCTTAATAGGATAACGATCAATGATAGATTTTAGCTCTTGATCTATTTCTTGCTCTTCAAGTTCTAAAGAATCTACTAAAACTTGAATACATGAAGAAATCAATTGCATATCATTTTTAGAAACTTTTGTTTGTAAAAAAAATAAATCTATAGCTTTAATTTTCAGTATTTTAATTTTGCGCAATTCAAAATTAAGAGATTGAGTATGGGTAAAGTATTTTTGTATAGCCAAAGGAATTTCGTTTTTCAAACGAAAAAGTTCGGCTCTTAAAATTGAAATAGATTCTACTTTTTTGATAAAATTAACTTGTTCATTACTAAGTTTTTCTGATTTATTTTCTAAATGAGTAATTGACATAAAAGTTTTTTTATAATCTAGAATTTTTTAAACGTGCTAAAACTAACTAAAAATGAATAAATTGAAAATTATTGAATAGCACTTATGAGTAAAAAAAAAATTAAAATTTAAAAATGTATTTTAAATATAAATATAATACAAACTTATTATTTTTTTTTGGGATTTTACGTAAAGAAGTACTAGCTTTCCAAATATTAAATCTTTTGAAAAAAATCTAATTCTGATGCCTGAAAATATTAAAGTATTACCCCTAGTAGCCGAAGATCCATGGTTAGAGCCTTATGCACAAGATATTCAAGAGAGATATAATCGATACAAAGATAAACTAAATGATATTCGTTCAAATTTTGGTAGTTTAACCCAATTTGCAGATGCTTATTTACATTTAGGATTCAATTATGATACAAATTTAAAAGGTTGGCATTACAGAGAATGGGCTCCAAGCGCACATCAGCTTTTTTTAGTTGGAGATTTTAATGATTGGAGCAGAACTGCAAATCCACTTACTAAAAATATAAATGGAATATGGGAATTATTTTTACCCGATACACAATATAAAAATACTTTTAAGCATTTAAGTAAATTTAAAGTACATGTAATATCAAATAACGGCAGCCACGACCGCATACCTGCTTACGTAAGATGCGCCATTCAAAATGAAGAAACCAAGGGTTTTGATGGACAACACTGGGCACCAGAAAAAGAATTCAAATGGACAGATGGAGGTTTTGAGCCTACCAATCAAAAAAAAGAACCTGTAATTTATGAATGCCATATTGGTTTGGCACAAGAAAAAGAAGGTGTAGGTTCATTTAAAGAGTTTCAAGAAATTGTTTTGCCAAGGGTCAAAAAATTGGGGTATAATACCTTACAAATCATGGCAATTCAAGAGCATCCATATTATGGTTCTTATGGTTACCATGTTTCAAATCTTTTTGCTGTTTCATCTCGTTTTGGATCTCCAGATGAACTAAAAGAATTAGTGAATGCAGCCCATAATATGGGTATAGCTGTAATTATGGATTTGGTACATTCTCACGCTGTAAAAAACTTCGGTGAAGGTTTAATTGATTTTGATGGAAGCGGAGGGCAATATTTTCATGCTGGAGATAAAGGAACTCACGAACTTTGGGATTCTAAATTATATAATTATGGTCAACCTGAGGTTTTGCAATTTTTACTTTCAAATGTTAAATTTTGGTTAGAGGAATATCATTTTGATGGATACCGTTTTGATGGGATTACATCAATGCTTTATTATCATCATGGCAACTACATGGATTTTGATCATTATGATAAATATTTTAAAAACTTAATTGATTATGAATCAATAACTTATCTGCAATTAGCAAATCATTTAATTCACGAAATAAAGCCCAATGCAATATCTATAGCTGAAGATATGAGCGGAATGCCTGGATTATGCCGAACAAATGAAGAAGGCGGTTTAGATTTTGATTTTAGATTAGGTATGGGAATTCCTGATTATTGGATTAAAATTCTCAAAGAAAAACGAGATGAAGACTGGGACATTTTTGAAATCTGGAATGTTCTAAGCAACCGTAGATGGAAAGAAAGAACAATAGCTTATTGTGAATCTCATGACCAAGCTTTGGTGGGTGATAAAACTTTAGCTTTCTGGCTGATGGACCAAGAAATGTATTGGCACATGAAAATCGGTGATGAGAGCATTGTAATCGAAAGAGGGATTGCGTTACATAAAATGATACGATTGATTACAATTTCATTGGGTGGAGAAGGTTATCTTAATTTTATTGGCAATGAATTTGGACACCCAGAGTGGTTAGATTTTCCAAGAGAGGGTAATAATTGGAGTTATAAACATGCTCGCAGACAATGGTCTATTGCTGATAATCCTGATTTGAAATATAAATTTTTACAAAATTTTGACCAAGATATGGTTCAGTTGATACAAAAGGAGCATACTCTTTTGGCTCTACCTGCTCAACAGTTGAACATGGACTCTTCAAACAATGTCATTATTTTTGAAAGGAATAACCTTATCTTTATTTTTAACTTTTCCACTAACCAATCAATTTTTGATTATCGCTTTTTTGTGCCACATTCAGGTGAATACAAAATTGTACTCAATTCAGACAATATTAAATATGGTGGTCATGGAAGAGTAGATGAGTCTGTTTCGTATTTTACTCAAACCTACATAGATCAAGTTTCTCAATATTTAAGGGTTTATGTAACCAATCGTACAGGCTTGGTTTTAAAGAAAATCAATTAGCTAAAATATTTTTCATAATATTTTTAATTATCTTATCTAAAAAGTATCAATTTAATAACTAAAAATCAAAAAAAGAATTGGTAAATAATTCGTCTGCTTTGATTTCCGAGTTATTTAAGCCGCCTTCAAGCAATAACCAACTCAAATAATCCTGCCATCGGCTTTTTAACATCACGCCCCAGCAGTTGTTTTTATTCATAAAATAAGGACTTAATGCTTTTTGGATTTCAAGCATAATTACTTCATCTTTTAAAGCAGAGGAATAATTTTCTGTAATGGCTTTTATTGCAAACTCAGGGTTTTTAGAAGCCAAATGATACCCATTTATGGTGGCTGTAATAAAGTTTTTTAATTCTTGAGCTTGTTCTTGTAGTGTATCGTAATGTGTTATAATTACAGGTGCATACCCATAAGGAATACCCGCATCTTCAAGTTTTATTTTCTCTAAAATTAAACCTTTATTTTTAGCCTCTATTCCTTCAATTGGGTCAAAAATCCAAGCAAAGTTGATTTCTGAGTAATACATTTGCTCATAAATATCAAGTTTGTTGGTGGTGTAGTTTTTAAAGTTATATTGAGGATATTTAGATTTTAAGGTTTTTTTAACAATTTCCTGCTCAAAAGGAATATCAAGGTTTCCGTATTTAAGTTTTTCTTTGGGATGAATATTTTGAGGATTAATAGCCAGTAAAGAGGCGTTTTCTTGTAAAATAGCAGCAATTGCTACCAAAGATTTATTTCCTAAATGATTATGAGCTTCAATAACATTTTCACTAGGATTTATTCCTAACATACATTTTCCTTCTAATACTTTATGTGAGGGCATGGTATTATAATGATTAATCTCTGGGCTTTCCCATTCGATTTCTAAACCAAATTCTTTATAATATCCCATTTTAATAGCACAAAAAATACCAGAATGCATTGGGTTTGGAGTCCAATCTAAAGCAAGTGAAATCTTTTTTAACATAATTGATTAAGAATTAAGCAAAACAAAGCTAACTTTTAGTTGCAACATATCCTATTTATCAAGAAAGACACATAAAGTTTTTTAATAAAAAAAATATTTAAAAAACTTGACTTATTTTGGCACATTTTTAATTGATATTTGCAAAAAAATATCATTTCATTTTATATCAAAACAATTTATAGTATTTACTTATGAAATTATCCGTAGTAATTCCGGCTTATAATGAAGAAGGTTCTATAGAGGAAACAATCGTTACATTGTATGAAACGCTTTTGTTTGAAAAAATTGAACATGAAATTGTAGTTACCAATGATAATTCAAAAGATAATACGTTAGAAGTTTTAAGCAAACTAAGCTTAACGATACCCACATTAGTATATTTTACAAATAAAGGTCCAAATGGATTTGGATATGCAGTTAGGTATGGTCTTGAGCGTTTTACTGGTGAATGCGTAGCCGTAATGATGGCAGACCTTTCAGACGACCCTAATGATTTGGTCAAATTTTACAGAGAAATGGTAAATGGTGGTTGGGATTGTGTTTTTGGAAGTCGATTTATGAAAGGAGGCAAAGTAATAGATTATCCCAAAAATAAATATCTTATCAATAGAGTTGCAAATTTTATTGTTAAAACCGTTATTGGAATTAAATATAATGATTGTACAAATGCTTTCAAATTGTACAAAAGAGAAACGATGCTTGGAATTAAGCCATTTTTATCTCCACATTTTAACCTAACTCTAGAACTCCCTCTTAAATCTATTGTAAGAGGATATTCTTATACTGTTTTGCCTAATTCTTGGAAAAATCGCAAAACGGGTGAGTCAAAACTCAAAATTAAAGAAATGGGAAGCCGTTACTTTTTTATTTTAATGTATTGTTTAATAGAAAAATTCTTTTCCAGAGGAGATTTTAATAAAAAATAGTAAATGGAATATATAGCAATAGATAGTGGCAATACAAATTCAAAAGCGGCATATTTTAAAAATGAACAAATTGATTATTTCTATAAACAAGAGGAAATAGATTTAATTCGTTTAGTCAATCAATTTCCAAATGCTCAAGTTTTAGTTTCTACGGTTAATAAACCTTTTTTAGATTTACTTAATCTTGCAGAAAATAGAGATCGAATTAAATTCTTGAATTATAATTTTAAATTTCCTTTTGAAATTGATTATCAAAACATCGAAACTTTGGGTTCAGATCGAATTTCATCGGTATCAGGCGCATATAGTAAAATAGGTAAACAAAATTTCTTAGTTATTGATTGTGGTACTTGTATCACTTACAATATACATTTGAGAGATGAAGGATTTATTGGAGGGATGATAAGTCCGGGAATAGATATGAGATTTAAAGCCCTTCATACCTTAACTGCTCGTTTGCCTTTAGTTACAAACCGAATTCCCAATCCAACATTTATTGGGAAAAGCACAATTGATTCTATTACAACAGGCGTAATTAAAGGTGCAATTCACGAAATGAATGGCATAATTGACAGTTATAATAAAATATTTCCCGAAATTAAGATAATTCTTTGCGGTGGAGACGCATTGTTTTTTGAATCTAACTTAAAACAAACAATATTTGCAGAACCAAATTTGGTTCTTATTGGCTTACATGAAATTCTACGATACAATCAACCCAACTATTAAATTACGTTTTGCATTATTTTCATTTCTATTTTTAATAGGAATATTTACAAATGCACAAGTAATAGACGAATCTGGTAACTCCCCGTATTCACAAATCGGAATAGGAGATATAAATTCCATTGCTTTTTCTAGAAATATGGGAATGGGAAATGTTGGCGTTGCCAATGGAGCGAGCAACTATATTAACCTTATAAATCCTGCTTTACTTAGTTTGAACAAACAAACAGTTTATGAATTTGGTGCAAGTGCTAATTTTAGACAATCAATTTCTAAAAATGTTGGCGTTAGCAATACATTTGGCGGAAACTTAAATCATATAGCTTTAGCATTTAACATTTCTAAAAAGAATACGATTTCTATAGCTTATTTGCCATATAGTAAAATAAAATACAGATACGAAAGTAAATCTAACATCCAAAATGACACCAATGTAGTAGATTTTTCTAATGCTGGCTCAGGAAATATCACACAACTGGCATTTGCCTGGGGTTATGAAATAGATCCAAACTTCGCTTTTGGAGCTAAAGTATCTTATATTTTCGGAAATGTTTGGGATGAAACAAACGTTAAACTTGGAAATTTGATACTTAAAACTGTACTTACCGAAAGAAACTTTGTAAATGGAATGGAGTTTTCTCCAGGATTTGTAGCAAAAACTAAAGTTTTCAATAATAATAAATACTTGCGTTTTGGTGCTACATATAGAGCAGTCTTGCCTTTTGCAGGCTCAAAAGATCAATTTTTTCAAGAAAGAAATTTAAGTGATAGAGTAGGAAAAGTTGACACAGTTTTTGCTAATAAAAAATTTACTCCCGAATTGCCTTCATTTTTATCTTTTGGCACAAGTTTGTATAGCGGTGAGAAATGGTCGCTTGCAGCCGACTTAGACTTTGGGTTTTGGACGGGTGTGAGTTTTAGAACCTTTGCTCCTAATCAATCTTTACAAAACCAAGTTACTTTAAAAGTTGGTGGTGAATATACGCCTATATATGAAGGTAAAAAAGGGTATTTTAATTCAGTAAGTTACAGAGCGGGCTTTCAAATTGGTCAAACGCCCTACTTGATTAATGGTAATGGTGTAAATGAATATAGTGCTTCTTTAGGTTTTGGTTTTCCGATTTCAAAGCTTTCATCCTTACTTAACACAACTTTTATTTATGGTTACAGGACAAATATTACCACTAGTTCAGGTATACAAGAGCATTTTGTAAATATAAATTTAGGAGTTAATATCACTGATCGTTGGTTTATTAGGCCCAAATATGATTAAAAAATTTATTTGCGGAGCTATTTTTTTATTGGCTTTGCAAAGTTGCGAAACCCAAACTACGGTTTTTGAAAAAAAATATGATGGACCCATTATTGTTATAACAAACGTTGTAACCTATTATAGCGATTCTGCTAGAATAAAAATAAAGCTTACAGCCCCTTTACAGCAAGAATTCGAAAATGGAGACCGACTTTTTCCAAATGGCATTTTTATAGAGTTTTTTAAAAAAGACCAAACAATTTCCTCTACTTTAAAAGCTAATCATGGCAAATTCATCAAAGAATCTACAAAGTATATTGTAACCGGAAACGTTATCATTGAAAGTGCAGAAGAGAAAAAAACATTGAATACAGAAGAATTAAATTGGGAACCCAATTACTATAAAATTTATACAGACAAGTTTGTTAGAATTCAAACCCCCGAAGAAATATTAACAGGAGTGGGAATGACTGCATCTCAAGATTTTAAATCTTATAAAATTCTTAAACCTACAGGCATTTTCTCAATCAAAGGCTCATGAACACTAAAAGTTTGAAATTAACATTTTTTTTTTCGATTAGTGTCGTTTTTTTTGTAATTGCAATACATCAAATAGTAATTGTAGGTTTGGGGAAAAGCTACATTTTTATTATGTTATCAGTTATTTCTTTTCTATCCTATGTTTATGCAAAAGGATATGATAAAATGAAAGTGGAAGAAAAAGCCAAAGTTGAAAAAATAGAAATACCCAAAAAACGAAAAAGATAATTTCAATTCATAAATGAGGCGCGAAATAGAAATTACCAAGGGAATAGATTGGATTACTGTAGGTATTTACTGCTTTATAGCCGTTTGGGGCTGGATGAATATTTATGCTACAGTTTATGATTCGGAGGTAGAGAGCAGCATTTTTGATTTTACGCTTAATTCTGGCAAACAATTGGTTTGGATGGGGTCTGCTTTAGTCTTAATCATTATTATTTTGAATACTGATCATTCTGTATATGAGGCCTTTGCTTATGTAATTTATGGGCTAATGATTTTGAGTTTAATATCTGTTTTGATATTTGGTAAAGAGGTAGCTGGCTCAAGATCATGGTTTGAAATCGGAAGTGTACGCATACAACCATCAGAATTTGCTAAATTTTCAGTTGCGTTGGCTTTAGCCAAATATTTATCAAGTAGCACAATAAAAGTAGATAGGATAAAAGTACAAATAACAGCAGCAGCTATTATAGGTTTGCCAGCAATTTTAATTTTGTTGCAAAACGATACAGGTTCTTTTTTGGTATTTTCTGTTTTTTTGGTTGTTTTATATAGAGAAGGAATGTCTCCGTTTTTGTTGATTGCAGGGTTGGTAGCAGTAGCTTTATTTGTGCTTACTTTGGTAATGAATCAATTTTATTTGTGGGGAATGATAGGAATATTATCAATTATAGCTATGTTTTTTGGAAGGTGGAGTTTGAAAAAAACAGGAATTATTATATTTGCTGCTTTGGTAATGATTGCTTACACCAAAAGCATTTCTTTTTTTATAAGTGATGTTTTACAAGAACATCAGCAAAATAGAATCAAGGCTTTAATCAATCCAGATGCAGATCCTACAGGATTTGGTTGGAATGTCATCCAATCTAAAATAGCCATTGGTTCAGGAAGATTTTTAGGGAAAGGTTATTTGGAAGGCACACACACAAAATATGATTTTGTACCTGAACAAAGCACTGATTTTATTTTTTGTACAATCGGAGAGGAATGGGGATTTTTAGGTGCATTTATTTTGATAATTTTATATTTGGCTTTGTTTGCGAGAATTATTTATTTAGCTGAAAAACAAAAAACAAGGTTTGCCAGAGTATATGGGTATTCTGTTGTGGCAATTATGTTTTTGCATTTTATGGTTAATATTGGCATGACTATAGGTTTATTCCCTGTAATTGGTATTCCTTTGCCCATGATGAGTTATGGAGGCTCTTCTTTGTGGTCTTTTACCATACTTCTTTTTGTTTTTATTAATTTTGATGCCAGCAAAAGATTACTTTTGTAAGCTATCTACCAAACATATATTTACTTAATTAACAATTTAAAAAATGAAAAAACTTCTTATCCTTAGTTTAATCGCACTTATTCCATTTTTAGCATTTTCAAAAGAACCTAAAGTAAAAAGTCCTAAAAAGGAATATCTCATCACCATAACCACACAATTTGGAGATATAAAATTGATTTTATATGATGAAACTCCACTCCACAAAGCCAATATGATTAAGCTTATTAATGAAGGATTTTATAATGGCACTACTTTTCATCGCATTATTGATGGCTTTATGATTCAGGGTGGAGACCCAAATTCCAAAGACACTGATCCAGTAAACGATGGTATGGGTGGGCCAGCCTATACGATTCCTGCAGAATTTAATCCTAAATTTACCCATAACCAAGGCGCAGTAGCGGCTGCTAGAATGGGGGACGGGGGCAATCCTTTAAAAGCTTCTAATGGGTCTCAGTTTTATATTGTAGAAGGAAAAGATGGCGCAGGATTTTTAAATGGCTCTTATACCGTTTTTGGGAAAGTGATAAAAGGAATAGAAATTGTAGAAAAAATAGCTGAGCAACAAAAAGATGGTCGTGATAGGCCTTATGAAGATATTAAAATGGCGGTAAAAGTAGAGCTATTGAGAAAGAAAAAAATTACTAAACTATACGCATACACATTTTAATGAAAAAGCGAATTTTAATCACTGGGGCAAACGGACTTTTGGGTCAGAAATTGCTTCATTTATTCCTACGCAAAACGGATAAATTTGAAGTTTATGCTTCGGGAAGAGGAGAAAACAGAACATCTTTGGATGAAGTCAATTTCAAATATATCCAGCTAGATATTACCAATCAAACCGAGGTAAACGATGTGTGGCAAAATGTAAAACCAGACTTTGTGATCCATACTGCTGCCATGACCAATGTAGATCAGTGTGAAACGGAGCAAGAACTTTGTCAAGCCCAAAATGTGGACGCAGTAGCCTATATAGCTAAGGCCTGTGAGAAACACCATACTTTTTTACTTCACCTTTCTACCGATTTTATTTTTGATGGCACGCATGGGCCATTAGACGAAAATGCTGTACCCAATCCGCTTAGCATTTATGGACATAGTAAGCTCGATGCTGAAAAAATAGTTTCCCAAGCGACTTGTGCTTGGGCAATAGCTCGTACTGTTTTGGTTTTTGGCATCACGCCAGGCATGAGCCGTAGTAATATTATTCTTTGGGTAAAACAAAGCTTGGAGCAAGGCAAGAAAATAAATGTCGTAAATGACCAATGGCGCACGCCTACTTTGGCTGAAGATTTGGCTATGGGTTGTTATTTAATTGTAAAAAAACGAGCTACAGGTTTTTTCAATATCTCAGGTTATGAAATGCTCACGCCACATCAAATGGCGATACAAACTGCCGATTTCTTTCATCTTGACAAAAGTTTGATAAACGAAGTAGATGGTTCATTGTTTAAACAAGCAGCTGTAAGACCTCCAAAAACAGGCTTTATAATAGACAAAGCGAGAAAAGAACTTAATTACCATCCAAAATCTTTTCAAGAAGGGATTGCCGTATTGGCTTCGCAAATTTAACATTTTAACACTTGGAAAATTTTAACGATTACTTACAAAATTTAAGCCAAGAAGCGAAAAAAAAGGATGATAATGACATCCTTAAAGCATATAAAAATCAATTTTCTATTCCACAGCTGAACGGCAAAGATGTAGTTTATTTTTCTGGCAACTCACTAGGACTTTCACCCAAAAAAGCCCAAGCATATGTACAGAATGAGCTTCAAAATTGGCAAAATTTAGGCGTTGAAGGTCATTTTACAGGAGAATTTCCTTGGGCTACATATGAGCAAAATGTAAAAGAAGGTTTAGCAAAAATTGTTGGGGCAAAACCTTCTGAAGTAGCTGCTATGGGTAGCTTAACTTCAAATTTGCATTTTTTGATGGCAACTTTTTATAGACCCCATGCTAAAAAGTTTAAAATTTTAGTCGAAAAAAACATTTTCTCCTCCGATGCTTATATAGTACAAAGTCAGGCGGAATGGCATGGTTTTGATGCAAAATATGCTATAATTTATGTTGAGCCTAATGAAAATCATATTTTAGAAGAGAAATCTACATTGGAAGCTATTGCTACGCATCATGAAAGTTTGGCTTTAATTTTGTTGGGAGGAGTAAACTTCATTTCTGGACAAGCTTTGGAAATGAACAAAATTTGCGCTCAAGCAAAAAAATATGGAATTACAATAGGCTTTGATTTGGCTCATGCTGTGGGAAATATTCCACTTTCATTGCATGATTGGGGTATTGATTTTGCTGCTTGGTGTTCGTATAAATACCTAAATGCGGGTCCAGGAGCCATAGCCGGAATATTCGTACACGAAAAACACCATACGAACACAGATTTGAAAATATTGAAAGGATGGTGGGGAAATCGTTTTGAAAGCCGTTTTAATATGAATCGCATTTTTGAAGAAGCGGAAGGTGCAGACAAATGGCAATTAAGCAATCCAGACATTCTGAGCTTGGCTTCATTAAGGGCTTCTATCGAGATTTTTTCAGATTTAGATTTTGATATTTACTTTGCCAAATCAAATGCTTTGTTTTCCTTTTTGTTTGATGCTCTAGCTAAGATTAAGGAAAATTCAGGAAATGCTTTTCAAATTATTACACCTTTTGAGGATTCAAAACATGGCTGCCAGGTCTCAATCAAATTGAAACAAGCTCCAAAATTATTGAATTATTTACATTCCAAAAACATAATTGCCGATTTAAGAAAGCCTGATATTATCCGTTTTGCCCCAGTGCCTTTGTATAATTCCTTTGAAGATATTTCTGTTTTAGTTCTTGAAGTTTGTAATTTTTTTAAAGAATTAGTCTTCAAATAATTTTAAACCAAAGCAAAACATAAATTGTGGCCAAAAAAAGTTAGTAAACCTCACTAACTTTTCTAAAACGCTCTTTCACCCTCACCAACAAATGAAAATGATTGGGTAGCAAACAATAAGCGTATGTTTCGAGGTAATCGGAAAGGTATTTATTGTATTCATGCAAAAAGTAATGGTAGTTTTCGGTACTGAAAAAAAAATTTTCTTTGTTGTTGTCACGGTTGTAGATGTGGTAAAAATTGTTTTCGATGAGTGGTAAGAAATAATCCATGAAATATTGCTTACTATTTATACGGTTTAGACTTACCAAGTTTTTAAAACTTGGTAAGTCTCTGCTACTGTAAAATCATCTGTTTTTCCATATTTCAGGAGATATTGAAGTGTGAAAAATACCAATAATG
>JAAFJZ010000089.1 GCA_013298205.1 Cytophagales bacterium | reverse complement strand
TTATATCGATATTTTAAAAGATGAGCGAGTTCTCATTACGGGAGTTGCAGGTTTTATTGGGTCAAATTTGTGTGAGGTTTTACTTTCTCATGGTGTAAACGTAGTAGGTTTAGATAATTTTTCGAATGGAGATAGAGAGAATATTAAGGATTTTATTGGAAATAAAAATTTTAGTTTTATTGAAGGCGATATAGTAGATTTTGCTTTATGCGAACATGCAGTAAAAGGTTGCAAATATGTATTTCATCAAGCAGCGTTAGGGTCTATTCCTAGGTCAATAGCCACTCCGATTCTAACACATCATGCCAATGCATCCGGATTTGTGAATATGGTTTTTGCAGCACAAAATGCAAAAGTAAAACGCATGGTGTATGCTTCTAGCTCTTCAGTTTATGGAGATGAGCCTAGTTTGCCAAGATTAGAAAGTAAAGTCGGGAAACCACTTTCGCCTTATGCTTCTAGTAAAATGGCAAATGAGGTTTACGCTCATGGTATGTCGCAAGTGTATGATATTCAGCTAGTAGGACTCAGATATTTCAATGTTTTTGGAAAACGTCAAAAAACAGATGGACCTTATGCAGCTGTAATACCTAAATTTATCGCTTTATTATTAGAAGGTAAAGCGCCTAAAATTAATGGAGATGGTGAGCAAGCTCGAGATTTTACATACATTGATAACGTGGTTCAAGCTAATATTAAATCAGCAATTGGTGAATTGAGTTCTAATTCAGAGATTTTCAATGTGGCTTATGGGGCTCAGTTTTCTGTAAATGAAATATACAAAACGATGTCGGATTATATGTTAGAAAAAAAAATGATTTCTTCGTATTTAGCTCCTGAATATCTAAATGAAAGAAAAGGAGACGTAAAAAACTCACTTGGTGACATTACAAAAATTAAAAAAGAAATTGGATATTCACCTACAATTGCAATGAAAGAGGGATTGATAAAAACTATAGATTGGTTTTTTACTAATCATATAAAAATGTAATCATTTATTTTTACCAATTTTTTTTATTTTTGCCTCCTTTTTTAACTTCTCCTTTTTTCAACTGTTGAATGTATTGAACTTCAGAATTTTGCATTGCATTTAGAATCATTTGAGCTTTATCAGGGCTAAGATTCATTTTACTAAGTTTTTCGTAGTTAACATTAGGATTTATTTTTTCTTTTTTTGATCCATTTTTCTTGTTCGTTTTCGAACTTTGTTCTTGATTTTGAGAATTTTGTTCAGGTTTTAACTCATCTTTATTGGCGCCTTCTTTTCCTTTTTTATTATTTTTAGATTCAGCTTTGCCTTCCTCTTTTCCATCTTTTCCCGTATCATTATTATCTTTTTTACTGCCTTTGCCAGAATTACTGTCTTTTTGATTTTTTTTATCCCCCCCCTTTTGATCAGCCTCTTTCTCTTTTCCGTTTTTATCTTTAGATTCTTTATCTCCTTTCGAATCTTTGTTAGATTTATTTTCTTCTTTTTTGTCGCTTTTATCCCCTTCGTTTTTCTTATCCTCTTTTTTCTGCTCGTCTTTGTTTTTTTCTTCTTTTTTGTTGTCTTTCTTTTTCTGGTCTTTTTTATCGTTTTCCTTATTATCTAGATTTGATTTTTTTAGAATTTCATAATTAAATCTAGCCTCCTCATTATTTGAATTGGATTTTAGAGCTAATTTAAAATTATTCAAAGCATTTTCTTTGTCATTATTGCGTTTTTTAATAAGCCCCAACTGTAAATGTGCAATAGATTTAATTATAGAATTATTACATTGAAGCAATTGATTATATAATTTCTCTGCTTTTTCCTCATCAGAATTCTTGTAATAAGAGTTTGCTTGATTGAGAATTAAATCTGGATTATCTAATTTGTATTTTTGTATTAAGATTTCATAAGTTTCAGCAGCTTCTTTAAATTTCTTGTTTTTAAAATAGTTTTCTGCTTTTTCTATTAGGGAATTACAAGCTGGAATTTTTCTGAAATCATCTATTGGGTCTAAAAACAAGTTAAATAAAATTATTATGAGAATCATTTTTATATTTTAAATGTTTTAACAGTAAGCAATATATCAAAAACCATAAGAATTAAAGCAATAAATAAAAAGTAATAGTATTTATTGGCTTGAGAATCAATTTCCTTTGTTGCTAAAAGTTCTCCTTGAATTAAGCCAATATCTCTAATTAAATTAGGAACTTGATTTTGTGATTCATTAATTTCATAATATTTTCCGTTAGTTTTGGAAGCAAGTGTTTGTAAGGAAGAATTATTTAATTTCGAATAAACAACTTTGCCATCCTCATCTTTTAAATCCCCTTTTTCAATCGGAATTCTAGAACCTTTTTCTGTGCCAATTCCCAATGTAAAAAGTTTGATGTTTTGGCTTTTTACTTCACTTATAGCGTCACTTGTTTGATCCCCAAAATCTTCCCCATCTGAAACCAAAACGATAATTTTGGAGTTGTCTTTTGATTTTTTATCTTTATCGGTATCAAATTTTTCAGATGCTAATAAAATGGCTTTGCCAAAATCAGTTCCCCCTTCCAAAAGTAAGTTAGTAGAAATTGTTTCTATAAATAAAGATAAAGCACTTTTGTCAAACGTTATTGGGCATTGTACAAATGCTTCGTTAGAAAATATTATTAATCCAATACGATCTGAGGAGAAAGCTTCAATAATATTATTCAATTCATATTTAATTTTCTGAATTCTGGTTGGAGCTATATCATTTGCATCCATTGATTTAGATAAATCTATTACAATATAAATATCTTTACCTACAGACTTTATTTCTTTTTTTATATCACCAAAAGAAGGGGCTAAAAGTGCAATTAAAAAAAGAGAAAAGTATAAAGTTCTGATGACTAATTTAAAGAATAACCTACCAAAACCACTTTTTAGCGTGTATGCTAAATATGAAGTTTTAACAAAATAAAGCAAATAAAAACCAATAAATATGGCACCAAAAATGTATTCTAATGAGCCAGGTAGTCTGTAAAAATTCAATTTATATCAATTTTATGCAAATATATTCAATTCAATTTAAAAGGAAAAAGCTAAGTTCATTTTAGAAATTGAAATGTAAATTTAAACCCATATTTTAATTATTTCCAGTTATCTAAAATCATTTTTTTAATAAATATAAAAAAAAAACTAAAAAGTTTATTTTTTTGCTATTTTTGCATATTCTAAATATGGTAAACTCATATAATATAATTCAATTTTTTAAAACAGAGACAAAAACGTTCTCTATTTTTAACTTAATATCCATTTAATGGCATTTGAAATTTTACTCATCATCATCCTTGTTTTATTAAATGGTTTTTTTGTTGCAGCAGAATTTGCAATTGTAAAAGTAAGGCATAGCCAAATAGAAGTTTTTGCTCAAAAGGGAAGTTCATCTGCCAAAATAGCTGAACATATTTTAGAACATTTGAATGCTTATCTTTCTGCTACTCAACTAGGTATTACACTTGCGAGTTTGGCATTGGGCTGGTTCGGAGAAGAAACTATGACCAAACTCATTATGATGGGAGTTCATAGTTTGGGTTTGAGTTTGAGTGATGAAACAGCACACCAAATAGCTTTGCCTACGGCTTTTGTAATGGTTACTTTTATGCATATTATTTTTGGAGAAATTGCTCCTAAATCAATTGCGATACAATTTCCGATGAAATCGACTCTTTTTATTTCAGTTCCTCTCAATTTATTTTATAAACTATTTTCTCCATTTATTTGGTTACTTAATGAATGCGCTAATTTAGTTTTGCGTTCTATTGGTATTCAACCAATAGAAAAACATACAGAAGAACATAGTATTGATGAAATTAAACTTCTGCTGGCTCAAGGAGCTGAATCTGGAGCGTTGAAATCTTCAGATCATGAGCTGATTGAAAATGTATTTACTTTTAATACTACTTTGGTTAAACAAATTTTAGTGCCTCGCACCAAAGTGATGGCAATTGAAGTAAGTGCTCCGGATGAAGAGATTATAAAAAAAGTGATTTCGGATGGCTATTCTAGGATGCCTGTTTACAGAGAAACAATTGATGATATTGTAGGTATCGTTCATACAAAAGATTTGTTGCGAATAGTTCAAGATAAAGAAACAATTATTTTGAAAGATATAATGAGAGCAGCATATTTTATTCCTGATACTAAAAAAATTAGTTCTTTGCTTAAAGACTTTCAAAAAAAGAGAGTTCACATGGCAGTTGTACTAGATGAATTTGGAGGAACTTCAGGAATTGTAACAATGGAGGATGTAATTGAAGAAATAGTTGGAGAAATTCAAGATGAATACGATGAAGAAAAGCCTATTTTCGAAAAAATAAATGAAAAGCAGTTTATCGCTTTGGGAATCGCTCCATTAAGCGATTTAAATGAACACTTGCCTCATCCTCTTCCAGAAGCAGACGATTTTGATACATTAAGTGGATATATGAATTTTATTTTCGGTAAGATTCCGGAAGAAAATGAAGTTAGAAGTCATGGTGGATATGAATTTACGATACTTAAAAGAAATAACAATGTTGTTGAAAGCATAAAAATAGTTGAATTACTTAAAGATGATGACTAATTTTTTAATTAATCAAGCTTATTTTTGCTTAATTAAAAAAATTAAATTTTTTATTTTTTACTAGTTATTTTTTATAAATTCTTTCAAATAAAAGCCTGTTACAATGTACAATTCGCCTATAAAAGAATATATACATTTAATTGAAGCTCAAGCAAATAAAGGTGAAGTTGTTTTGTGGACTGAAAAAGTCTATAAAGAAGTAGCCGAGCAAATTAGTTACACTTCAAAAATCTATATTAGCACTCAAACGCTAAAAAGATTATTAGGGAAAATTAAAACTTATGGAGAAACTTATAATCCACAGGAAGCAACAAAGGATGCAATTGCTATATATTTAGGTTATGAAAATTGGACTTCAATTTCAGATTCATTAGCAATAAAAGTAAGCAATAATGTTATAAGAACTCCCAAAACAGAAAATCCTACCTTTGAGCTTACTGGAATCAAAAATCAATGGTTATTTTTTTACCTTTTTATTTTTTTAATGGTTATCATATCAATTTTGGTTTTTTTTGGTGCAAAAGAAGGTTTATTATCTAAAAGTAAACCTACCTTAACCTGGTTAAACCCTCAAAATATGGCCCCAGCTTTAGGCGTGTTTGAGTATGATGCAGGTGTTTTTGCAGAAGATAAAAAACCCTTAAATTATTCTGTACTTTTTTACTCTCACGATAGGGTATTAGATCAAGGTCAAAATAAATTTGAGCATGAATTTAAAACACCAGACTATTATTACTTATTTTTTAGTAGCTATAATTTCCTTGCTACTAGTTATGTTTATTTAAGATATCCATTTTGGAAAGCTTATTTTAGCAATGAATTCCAGTTTGAAGAATTAGATAGTAGTTCATTTTATAATAATAATTTTCTTCAAGCAGATACTCAAAAGTTGAAAGATTTTGATAATTATGGAAATTGCAAAAATTGGATAAGTTATAGAGTTTCGAGACCCTTATTTGCAGATGTTAATGAAATGACTTTAATGGCAAAGATTAAAAACGATGAAAAGCTAGGAGCTTCAAAAAATGGAGAATGGCTTTTAAGGATGAATGGTGAACTGCAACCTTTACAAATTCACTTTTGCCGTCCAGGCAGCGTGAATCAAATCAAATTAGCTAGAGATGTTAAAGAAAGTAAAAATGACAACGTTGTCTACATACAAGAGTATGATATGGCTAACTGGACAGACTTGAAGCTGCAATCCCAAAATGATTCATTATATATCTTTATTAACAACAAATTAATAACACAAATCAAACAAAATTTAATAGTAGGAGAACTTAAAAGTCTTGCTTTTATTTTTAGAGGAAACGGAGCAATAAAAGATATAAAAGTATTTAATTCTAAACATGAAATTACTTATGAAAGCGATTTTTAATATTTCAATCATTTTAAATAGAAAAATAAATTTTCTTTTAAAGGCAGGCAAACTAAACTTATTTTGTCTATTTTTTATATCAAATGTATTTAATTCTTTTGCACAAAATATAACAATTGAGGTTAAATCAGATGGAAAAATAGCTTTAGACAAAGTTAATGTATTAATTAACAATAAAATATCACTTAAAACTAATGCAAATGTGCCTATAATTTGGAACAATAAAAATAGAGATAAAATCAAAAATATTGAAGTAATATCAGAAAGTTTGGTTCAAAAAGAATGGAATTACTTTGAAAACGACAGCTTGATTGTGGTATTAATGGAACCTCAAAATGATGAAGTTGAAAAATCTCAAAATTCACAACAAGTTTCGACTTTATTAGAAAAAGCTGAAACTAAAATACAAGTAAAAGACTCAATAATAATAAGTTACAAAGATGAGATAGTTCAGCTTTCAGAGGAAATTAATTCGAATAAAGGGAACATTGAAGAAAATAATATTTTAATAAAAAATAAAATTGAGAAAATAATCGAAAGGTTAAAATCAAATAAAAGTTTAAGCTCTAAAGAAAAGGCTGAAATACAAAGATACTTATTTGAACTTGAAAAAAGCATTTTGCAAAGCAAATTGATTTTTGAAAAATCACAAACTCAAGTTTCTTTAATGTTGGGTAAATTGAAATATATTTTATCAGAGAAAGATTCTATAAATGAATTAGCAAACGAAAAAATCTTGCTTTTAAAACGAAAAAGTGATTTAGAAAAAGATGAGCAAAGAAAAATGTTTTATTTTTTAGGCTTAAGCGCTCTAGTTTTTATTGCAATAATTGTTTTGATATTGTACCTGCAGATAAGGAAACGAAACAAAGGATTAGAAGAGTGGGAAATTGAAAAAAAACTTGCAGAAGCCCAAAGCAAAAATATCAAATGGGAAACTTTTTATAATGAAATAAGTTTGGCTATTCAGTCTAATGATAATAATTTTAATGATATTCAATCTATTTTGAATAAAAACAAAAATTTACTCAAATAAATAATGGATTTCAAAATAATTACTAAACATATTCCTAATTCATTAACATGTGCAAACTTGGTTTGCGGTTGTATAGGTATATATTTTGCAGCTCATGACTCCGTTATTTTTGCATCTTGGTGCATTGTTTTTTCTTGCTTATTTGATTTTTTAGATGGATTTGCTGCAAGACTATTCAAATCTTATAGTTTAATGGGAAAAGAATTAGACTCACTTGCTGATATGGTTAGTTTTGGCGTTTTGCCCGCTTACATATTATTTTCAATTTTTTCTTCTCAAATTTTAGAAAACAAAGAGTTTCTTCAATTTTTGTTTTTAATTATGCCAATATGTGCTGCTTTGCGCTTGGCTAAGTTTAATATTGATACCCGACAAGCTCAACATTTCATTGGTTTACCTACACCTGCTGTAGCATTATTTGTTATTTCTATTGGTTTTAGTGTGTTTAAACAAAATAATTTTTTTAGTCATATTTATCAAAATCCGTATTTTTTACTAGTAATTTCTTTGGTGCTTTCAGCTCTTATGGTGTTGAATATCAATTTGTTCAGTCTGAAACTTAATAGTTTAAAATTCAAAGAAATTTGGCATTTATTACTTATTCTTTTTATAGGAATTTTACTTTTTTTTATTTTTGGTAGTGGTGGTTTGCCAATCTTATTGCCTTTTTATTTACTTTTGTCAAAAATTGTTTTCAAAAACTTCAAAGAGTGAAATATTTAGCTACAATACAAGTAATGCCCAAAACTGAAATATTGGATCCGCAAGGAAAAGCAGTTATGTTGGGTTTAACTAATTTAGGTGTTCGTCAAGTTTCTAATGTAAGAGTAGGAAAAAATATTACTTTAGAGATAGATGCAAAAGATGAATTAGAAGCAAAAAAAGAAGTAGATTTGGCTTGTCAAAAATTGCTTGCTAATTTAATTATGGAAAGTTTCACTTACCAAATAGTACAATTATAGTATCAATACAAAAAAACTAAGCCTATAGCAAAATTTTACCCTGAATAACTTAAAACCCAACACTATGAAATCAGGGGGAGCTATATTTATAATTTTTATTTTAATGCTTAAGCTAAATGCTTTTGCTCAATCTTCTGTGCTTTCTACAGGGAAATGGGTAAAATTAAAAGTAGCCAAAGAAGGTGTTTATAAAATCACTTATCAAAATCTAAAAGAATACGGTTTTGAACCCGATAAAATTAATCCTAATTTTATCAGAATTCATGGATATGGAGGCGGGATGTTGCCACAACCCAATAATATTATTAGACCCAATGATTTGCCAGAATCCTCAATTTGGATAAAAGGTCAAGAGGATGGTATTTTTAATTTAGAAGATGAGGTGTATTTTTATGCGAATGATGCTGATAAATGGATTTTTAATTCTATTACAGGTTTTTTCGAACATCAAAAAAATCTGTATGATGATTTTAATTACTACTTTTTAACTGTAGGCGAAATTAAGGGTAGTAGAATTACCAATTCAGATTTTAATGTTACTCCTGATGTTGTAATTTCTTCAGTAGATAAAAGATTGCACTATGAAAAAGACTTAATTAATGTATTGAGGTCTGGTAGAAATTGGTTTGGAGAAGATTTTAACTCAAATATTTTAAATAGAAATTTTTTATTTGATATTGGAAATACTGCTCCAAATACAATAATTAATTTGAATTCAACTTTAGCAGTTAGTGCACAAATTGGTAGTGGAAATGCCA
>JAAFJZ010000088.1 GCA_013298205.1 Cytophagales bacterium | reverse complement strand
TTATGCTTTTAGGACCAATGCTAGCGAGGTTTGGTAAATCTCGTTTGCCCAAACCTGGTGGAGATAAAATAGGAAGAAGAAGATTAGATACTCATTTTTTAGGCTTAGAACAATTGGGGGCTAAATTTATATATAATTCCAAAACTGAATATTATGAAATCGATGGAAACCAGCTTGAAGGTAAATATATACTTTTAGATGAAGCCTCTGTTACAGGTACGGCAAATGTAGTAATGGCAGCTGTTTTGGCAAAAGGAACAACTACACTTTATAATGCAGCGTGCGAACCTTATATACAGCAACTTTGCAGTATGCTAATCAGTATGGGCGCTCATATAGAAGGCATGGGATCTAACTTGCTAAAAATCAATGGAGTAAAAGAATTAAAAGGCACAAATCATACTATTTTGCCTGATATGATTGAGATTGGCAGCTTTATAGGAATGGCGGCTATGACAGGATCTGAACTCACTATTAAAAATTGTCGTTTAGACATGTTAGGCATAATTCCTAAAGTATTTCAAAAATTAGGGATTAAAATGGAATTTAAAAATGATGATATTTACATTCCTGCTCAACCCAATTATGCTATAGAAACATTTATAGATGGCTCAGTGCTCACTATTTCTGATGCCCCTTGGCCAGGCTTTACTCCCGATTTATTAAGTATAGTTCTGGTTGTTGCTACACAAGCCAAAGGCACTGTTCTCATTCATCAAAAAATGTTTGAATCTCGACTGTTTTTTGTAGATAAACTCATAGATATGGGTGCACAAATTATTTTATGCGATCCGCATAGAGCTACGGTAATCGGCTTAGATAAAAAAATAGCATTAAGAGGTATTAGAATGACATCACCGGACATTAGAGCTGGTGTTTCTTTATTAATAGCTGCACTTTCTGCTGATGGTAAAAGTATTATTGACAACGTAGAGCAAATTGATAGAGGTTATACAGATATTGATATCCGTCTAAATGCATTAGGTGCAAAAATTAAACGAATTAATTAAAGTTTAATTTTAAAATTACTCGTAAATCTCTATTAGAATTTATGGATAAATAAAAAAGCTTATCAAAATTCAACTATGAATTTCTTTGAAAAGTTTCTATGTTTTTGGCTATTTTCTCTACCAATGTCTCCCTAGCCTCAGCGCTCGCCCATGCAATATGTGGGCTAAAAACTACTTTTTCTTGGTTTAAAATCTGAAAATATACTGAATCTTTTTGCATGGGCTCTACTTCAAAAACATCTATTCCTGCCCCTGCAATTATATTTTCATTCAAAGCTCTTACCAAATCAGCTTCCACAACCACGCCACCACGGCTTACTTGAATCAAAACAGAGTGTTTTTGCATCAATTGTAAAGCTTCGTAATTAATCAAGTTTTTCGTTTTTTCAGTCAATGGCGTATGAATACTTACAAAATCAGATTTCTGTAACAAATTTTCCAAATCTACTTCAGTGTAATTTTCTGCTCTTTTTGCACCCGATACAGAAGCCCAAATTACTTTTGCTCCAAAAGCTTCTGCTATTTGAGCCACTTTCCTTCCTATATTACCCATACCAATAATGCCCCAAGTTTTGCCTGCAATCTCACTGTAAGGCTTGCCTATATGTGTAAAAAATTGACTTTCAGTATATTGCTTAGATTTTACATATTGATCGTAGTAAAAAGGAGAATTGATTATAGACAACAACAATGTAAACGTAAGTTGCGCCACACTTTGAGTTGAGTAATCGCTTACATTCATTACACTAATCTCTTTAGATTTGGCAAAAGCCAAATCTATATTATTCATACCCGTAGCTGCTACACAAATCAAGCGAAGCTTTGGGCATTGCTCCATAACTTCTTGATTAATAATTGCTTTATTGCTAATTACGATTTCTGCATCTTGCATACGAGAAACTTTTTCATCTGCCGAAGTATGATGAAAAAGGCGTAATTTTCCGTATTTTTCTAAAACATGAATATTTTTTACGTCAAATAAAGTGCCAAAATCAAGAAAAACGATGTTCATCATAATTAGTTAAATACTTTTGAAAACATAAGCCCCGCTCCTACTGCCATAAAACCAAAAAATAAACTCAAACCAATATAAACCATTGCCATTAAATACTCTCCTTTATTTATAAATTGTATGTTTTCAAACGCAAAAGCAGAAAATGTACTAAATCCACCACAAAAGCCTGTAATGAGTAATAATTTATACAAAATCTGATTATTTTGTAATGAAATCCCCACAAAAATACCTACCAAAAAACAAGCTAAGATATTGACTATCAAAGTTCCAAGGTTTGAAATAGTTGGAAAGTATTTCAAGATATAAAAGCCAATTAAATACCGTAAAATACTTCCAAATGCACCTCCCAAACCAATGAAAAGAATATTTTTAAGCATCATGGTTTACGAATAGGCAAAATAACAAACAAGGGTGTGCGACTTATTAAGTTGTCAAAAATATTAAATTTAAGTAGTTTATCTGCTTGGTTAAACTCTGCTTCGTAGTAGAAAAAGCGTCTTTCTATTTTATTGCTACTATTCTGGGTATAAACAATTTGCTTAATTTGTTTGTCTGGCATTGGGGCTTGATTTTCAAAAATAAAAAAAGATGAAATTTCTAATGTGGCAAAAGGGTTAGGCTTGATTTCATCATAAGAGTAGGAAATCGTGTCTGTGCGGGTGAAGGTTTTGTGTTGAATAATTTGCTTGGAAATATTATTATTTTTGTAATCATATATACTTAGTAATGAATCTTTTAAAGTTTTTCCAAGAGTTCTGATTTTAACAATTTTATTTTCAGCGTTCAAAAAACAGGAATCTGTTCTGTAGATACTGCCTGTTGAAGTGGATTGGTATTTTATAATTTGAAGAAATGAATTCGGATAAGAATAGTTTGAAATTACATTTTTCGTATTATCTATTAGTTTATCAATTTTCCCATCAGGATTAAAAAAATATTGATGAGAAGGTGAGATTGAATCATTGCCTTTTAATTGTAAAAAAGGTAAGGTCTTGTTCTTTTCATTTTTTTTTAAAATACAAAGAATAGTCATCCCCAAAATGGCTTTGGTATAAAAAAACAAAACCAATCATTTCCTTTAAATCCACAGGTTGTGGATTTTTGTCTCGTCTTCGGCAAGAAGTAAAAAAAAACATCCCGCAAACAGATATTGAAACTACTGAAAGAATCGAATTTCTTAATGAACTACGTATTTGACTTTTCATGAGATTAGTCAATTTTAATACTATCCAAGGTTTCTAAAACTTCAATCTCAGGATTAGGCAAATATTTTTCTTTTGATTTTTTTGTTGCTTTTGAACGCGAAAATTTATTAAAATTTGAGACTTTATTTGTCGTATCATAAATTTGACCATAATCTACATTTACTGATAAATTCAAAATTTGATTCAATTGATTTATTGATATTATATCGGAGGAATCTTTCTCAATAATTTTAGAAAAAATATCCTGCGCCTCCATTTTTTTACCAGAATATAAGTATGAAAGTGCCAACCAACGCATTTGCTCTGGCTCTGAACGAAACTTTAAATATAAATTCAAATACTTGGAAGCAGAAACATAACGCCTTTTTTTGAATAAATGGTAACCCCACTTTTGTAAAGAATCAATATCTGAGGAATATTTTGTAGGTTCAAGGTATTGAATTACGCTATCATAAAGCTCTTTTTGAAATAATAAATCGCTGATTTCTTTTTTCTGCAGCCTAAATAATTCTGGGTCAAACTTAACTTTGAATAGATTTTTATAGCCTTGCTTGGCATATCCTAGGGCAAACAAATAACGAGATTTTTCAAAAAAAGCCAAATTGAAGCTAGAATCTTGCGAAAGCAAGCTATCCAAAATTTGAATAGCGAGAATTGTATCTTTGCAAATCGCTTTTGTTTTGGCTTCCAAAATTAAGCATTTAACATCGCATAAAGATCTTTGGTTCAAATATTTTGCTCTATAATTTTGCACTTTTAAGCTATCTTTCTGCAAAATAAAAAACTCCCACGCCATTTTGTAGATTTGGGTATTTTTAAATGCTTGCTTTTCATATTCATTAATAAAAAAAGAAAAATCTACCTCATTTTGAACTTTATATGCACTCAAAATAGCTATTTTAATGCAATCAGGATCTAATTTTTCAAAAACAAAAGCATTTTTAGCGTCTGCTAAAGCGTAATCATACTTTAAGGTTTTGAAAAAAAACTTAGCTCTGAGCATATAGGTATCAAAATTAGGCTTGTCATTTACTAACTCATTAAGGTAAAGTAAAGTCTGATTTTCATCTTCTTTAAAAACTGCAAATGGCGTATTTCGCTTGCTATCAGTTGATTTGCTTTGGCATGAAGCAATGAAGGCTAATAAAATTAAAATATAAACAAAAAACCTAGCTTGCATAAACTTACAATTTGAAATGCGCTGAAAGTCTAATTCCAAAATATTGTGATTGAGGATTTAAGTAAGTAAGTCTATGTAAAAAATCTACTCTTGCGAATTTAAATATATTTTCTATTCCATAACCTACTTCTACGTATGGCTCGTACCAATTAAGCTTTCTAAATGCAATTTGACTAGTACCTATATCTTGTTTATTCAAAGCAATATTTTCATCACTTACTGTACCAAAAAGTAATTTTAAAGTAGCCACTTCTCTTAGTTTCAATTTACTAAATAAAGGTATTTTATTAAAAATAAAACCTTCAAAATAATGCCTAAAACTAATACTTAAAAATCTATCGCTAGCAAATTCCGAAAAATTCATTAGATTAAATGCTTGTACGTTAAAGAAAAAAGTTTCATTTCCTAAATGATTTTCTAATAATGGATATGGCAAAGTTGTAGGAATGTAACCCGCTTGAATCACATAATCTAAGCGACCAAAAATTCCTATTCTTGCATAGTGATCGACAGTAAAAAGATATTTTTGATAATCGTACATTCCACCCATAACGTTTTTAAAACCTAAAGTAAACTTAAAAGTAAGCACAGGCCATTTTCTAGTACCCATGCTGATTCGGGTATTTTCATTTCTCAAAAACCTTTCGTCTTTGGCATAACGAGTAGAAAATGAAAGCTCATTTACTTCAAAATAATTGTTTCTCAGTGTAGAATTGAGGTCTTGTAAGTAAGAAAATGAATACAAAGGATCAAATTTTAGGTACCGAAAAGCTACAGTTTCGGTCAAATCTTTCACTATAGGTGTTTCAAAATACAATTTGGCTTCTGTTTGCATAAACTGTCTTCTAAGCGTCCCCCAGCGTGTAGAAGCTGCAAAAAGCCCATTAGGATTGCCTGTAAAACTCATTAAACCTACTTGATTTATGTCGTAAGAGTAATCGAAACCCATTTGCCTCCAAGGATTTTTACCCAAAATATAAGAAACTCCCGCTCCATATTTGAATTTATTATCAGCAGTACCATAAGCTCCGTAGGCATTAAAAGTAAGTTTTTTACTAAACAAATAATTCGTTCGACCTCCCAACCTGAACCTACTACCTTCTTCATTATTTATTGCATAGGTAAACAAATAAGGACCTAAATCAAATTTACCTATTCGTTTATATCCATTTAATAAAATATCAAAAATATCAACATACGTTTTAACTACAGGGATATTTTTGATCGAGTCTATCATTACAAACATTTGCTTTTCATTGTCTGAAAGTGGGTCATGCCTATTTTCTACCCAATATTCCTCCGATTTCATTTTTGCATCCTCTGCTACATTTACCGTTTGATCAAAAAATTTGAGGGGTTGGGCTTGGTTCACTTTATAATTTTTATTTGAAGAATAAAACTTCAAAATCATACCCGCACTGCTATCAGCAATTTCGGCAATGTCTATAATAATCCTAGATTTAGAAGGTAAATAAGGTCCAGCATCTGTTTTGCTTAGGGTCTGCTGGATTTTCATTTTTTCGATAAAATTCAAATTGGCTTCTTTGCCCATCGTAACATCTATTCTTTTGAGGGCAAAATCAGATTTGTTGATCCAAATCACGCCATTAAAAGCCAAATCTTGTGGCCTACGAGGTGTAATTTCGATTTGGTAACAAAAATCATCATCTATATAAACCGAATCTGCCAAATAGTATTCGTAATACAGCTTCCAACTATCTGCCAAAGGAGAAACGAAATCTTTTCTCAAAAAATTTACCCAGCTATCATAAAAATTGTATTGCTGAAAAGTAGAACCAACGAGTTGAGAAACCAAGCCTCCATCGTCCAAGGCTATTCCTGAAATTTTATTGGCTATTACATCTTCTTTTGAGGTTTTGGGGCTGTCCCTGTAATAATATTTCGACATCGTTTCAGAAATAAAAACGGGCAAAATGGGTTTGCCATCATCATCTGTAACTTTTTTGAGGCTATCTAATGCTCGCATAATTTTGCGCATCATTTTTTTGCCTCTCATTTTTTTAGAAATATTGTCAATATCTATCTCTGTTTTGCTGTAAGCATCATATTCAAAAGCACTTAATCCACTTCTGTTGTTGGCAGATTTATTTTTCATCACTTTGCGCATAATGGGATATGCAGGATTTTCACCCGAAGTAATAACTATCTCTTGGCTTACAAAACCATCCGGTTTCATATTAAAATTTAAGCTTTGCGATTCTCCTTTTTTAATTTTTTTTGAATAGGTTTTATAACCAATATAAGAAACGGTAAGAGAATCGAGCGGGACAGAAGTAATAATAGAATATTTACCCTCAAAATCAGTATTTACTCCTATTTTAGTTCCTTTAAAAAACACATTGGCAAAAGGAATGGGTTCATTAGTTTCTAAATCGCTAACTTTACCTTTTATAGTGGTCTCTTGAGATAAAGCTAAATATGAAAATAAACAAAGTAATGCAGAGAAGTATAATCTTTTCATTTGTTGTAATGGTGTTTCAAGCTAAATTAGGCACGAAATTACCAAAAAAATAAAAAAATATACTCTTATCCGATAAAAAATTACTCATATTTACAAATTACACTGATTCAAGAAATAAGAAAGATAAAACTTTTATTATATCAGTTATGATGTTAAGCAAGAATATAAAATAGTAACCAAGCCTATTTGCAATAAATAATACATATAAATTCACTTTCAAAAAAAAAGAAATCAAAATAAATACCTTTTAAAGATTGAAAAAACATGCTAACGTGAGTTTTAAGCCCCAAATGAAAGCACTCAGATATTAATTTTTAAAGTTTTTTATAAATTACACTTTTAAACAGAAAATAGAAAAGTACTAAACTTTTTTGAACTTCAAAAGTCTATATCAAGGTTTCAAAATAACTTTTTGAACTAAACATATTTTTTAAATCAATATGTTTAAGTTTGTATAATATTTCAAATTCAATTATGAAAGAAGAGCATTTTATTGAGTTTCCATTTGCCGATTACCTGCTGGTATTTATTTCTATCATCGTAGGGTATGTGGTTACAGAATTTTTTGCAGGTTGGGGAGGCTTGATTAGAAACAGAAAACAGATTAAAATTTATTGGCTGCATTTGGCTTGGACGATTAATTTCTTTGTTCAATTAATAGAAAATTGGTGGTGGTTATGGGGAAATCGCTTAAAATTGGCTGAAAATGCAGGGTATTTTTTCTATACTTTGGCTTCTCCTCTCCTATTTTATTTGATTTCAGTATTTTTATTCCCAACTTTAAAAGAAAACGAAGTACACGACTTTGACGACTATTTTTACAAAAATAAAAAATATATCTTTCTGCTTTTTTGCGTGCTAATGGTCGTGTATTTTATTAATAATCTATGGATTCGCAAACATGATTTAATCAGTATTGACAATATGTTTTGTATTTCTGGTTTTGTATTTGGTTTGCTTAACTTATTTATAAACAATCGTTTATATCAAGTTATTTCGTTTTCAATGGGATTTGTGATACTTTTAATTTACACCTATATCAATAGCTAAAATGAGCGAAATGCTGGGCATAGTTGTTGTTTATCTATCAGTAATTCTTTCTACTGTTTTGGTCGCATTTTATTTTGAAAGAAAGATTTCTTCTTTTGTGCAAGACCGATATGGACCTATGGAGACAGGGAAATTTGGTATGCTGCAAGCCATAGCAGATATTTTTAAATTGGTGCAAAAGGAAGATATTATTCCGTCTAAAGCCGATTCTTTACTTTTTAAATTTGCTCCTTTTTTTGTGTTTTCAGTCGTTTTTATGGGCTTTGCAGTAGTTCCTTTGGGGGCATTTCCACTTGAAGCAGAGCTAAGCACAGGGATTTTGTTTGTACTTGCCATTGTGTCTTTAGATGTAATCGGGATTTTTATTGCGGGTTGGGCATCTGAAAGTAAGTTTTCTCTTTTGGGTGCCATGCGGGCTTTGGCACAAATCATTTCTTATGAAATTCCCTTGGGTTTGGTGTTGCTTTGTATAGTCATTTTGACTGGCACGGTAGATTTAAGAGAAATTGCTATGCAGCAATCCATGGTTTCCAATACGCATTCTTATTTGTTTGGAATGGCAAGTTGGAACTTGAATATAAGCGAAGTAGGTGGGATTTTGAATTGGAATTTAATCAAATTTCCCTTTCTTATCATTCCTTTTGTGATTTATTACATCAGCTCTTTGGCAGAAGCCAATCGTGCACCTTTTGATATTCCTGAAGCCGAATCAGAACTTATTGGAGGATTTCATACCGAATATTCTGGATTTCGATTTGCATT
>JAAFJZ010000087.1:2965-8713 GCA_013298205.1 Cytophagales bacterium | reverse complement strand
GCTCAATGTCTTACGATTTGAGACCCCCAATTTTGAATACACTCGGACTTACGGCTGCAATCGAATCTTTGGCAAATAAAATAAGTACTTCTACAAACATGGATGTTAGCGTAGATTTGCCATTTTCAATTGATAGAATAGTTCATAAAGACTTGGAAATTAACATATACCGCATCTTGCAAGAATGTTTTAACAATGTAATTAAACATGCGCAAGCAACAAAAGTAAACCTAGCGTTTAACTTCGATTCTCGAGTTTTGAGCATAACTTTTGATGATAACGGAATAGGATATAATCAAAACTTGGTATTAGGCGGACAAGGCTTATTAGGTATCAAAGAGAGAGTTTTGTTACTAAAAGGTCATTTAAAAATTAATTCTCAAGCTAATCAAGGTACACAACTTTTAATTTCAATTCCTATTTGCAAATAACTGTAAATCAAAATTTTAATCAAAATGAATAAAATTAAAATTGTAATAGCCGATGACCATCCTTTGTTTCTCAAAGGTTTGAAAGATACTTTGTTAGATGAATCTGATTTTGAAATTTTGGGTTTTGCTATAAATGGCAAAGAAGCCCTTGAAATAATTTTGGAACTTCAGCCTCACATCGCAGTTTTGGATATGGATATGCCTTTAATTAAAGGAATAGATGTAGCAAAAACTTTGATTAAAGAGCATTTGCACATCAAAACCATTATTCTCACTATGCACAAAGACCAAGATATTATAAAAGCATCTATGGCTTTGGGAGTAAATGGCTATGTGTTTAAAGACGATGCTGTAAACGATTTGGTAAAAGCCATTCGAGTAGTACATTCTGGTCAAAACTACATAACCGAACAAATCGAAACCAATGAAGATAATTACAATCTCCCAAACAGCAATTTATTGCTTGTACTTACCAAAACTGAAAAATTAATTTTAAAAGAAATTGCCATTCAAAAATCAAGCAAAGAAATAGCAGAGCTCCATTTTATAAGTTCCAAAACAGTAGAAAACCATAGAGCCAATATTTCCAAAAAGCTAAATTTAAGTGGCAGCAATAGTTTGTTGAAATTTGCAATTCGTGTAAGAGATTTGATTTAATTGGTTTGATTTTTAGTTAAAATAGGTTTTTGAAAATCTATTTCAAAGCTTGAAATAGAACTAAAGTATAGTAATAATTTCAACTGCTAATTGTGTCATTCATTTTTATAAAAACTCAATTGAAATTTTAAAAAAAATAAGGATTAAAACACTCTTTAATTCCAGTTTTTTAAAGTTTTGAATTTTATATTCATCAAAAAGTTAAATTTATTAAATTCTATTATTTTTTAATTTTTAAATTAAAACTTGGGGCTTGATAGTCTTTATCTAAATAATTGGTTGGAATAGTTGTCATATTACCATCTCTTCCTGCTCTGTAATGAGGAGAAAGGATTTCTATGCCTACTTCGTTACAACAATCTTGAATATTTTGATTTAAGATTGAATAAATTTCTGCCTGTTTGTTCGCATCTTTGGTATAAGCGTTTATTTGATAAGAAACATAAAAATCGTCTAAGCTGGTTTGTAATACAAAAGGCTTGGGGTCTTTAATTAAAAAATCTGTTCTATTTGCAGCATTTATCAAAGCTTGATGCACTTCTTTCCAAGGCGCATCATATCCAATAGTAACTGTTGTATGCATAATAAGTCCATTACCCATTTCTGCTTCGTTACTAAAATTTGTTGTATGGCTACTAATAACTGTAGAATTAGGAATAGAAATAATTTCGTTTTTGATGGTTCTCACTCTTGTAACTAAAAGTGTTTTTTCAATTATATCTCCTTCTACATCTCCAATTTTTATACGATCTCCAATTTTAAACAACCGCATATAAGTTAAAACAATTCCTGCTACTATATTTGATAGCGAACCCGCAGATCCAAAAGTGAATAAGAAGCCTAAAAATACGGAAACACCTTGAAAAATAGGCGATTCACTTCCTGGCAAATAAGGAAATATCAAAACGAACATAAAAGCATACAAAACAACTTTTAAAATTTGATATGTTGGGTTTGCCCAATCGGGATAAAACCCTGAAAGTTTTAATTTTTCGTTTTCAATTTCTTTTTTAAGATAATGAATCCCTTTTAAAACATATTTGAACACAAAATAAATTACAATTATGGTAAATAAGTTGGGTAGGTAATTCAAAAAGCCCAAAGCCATACGTTTTGCTGGATTTAAAATATAGCCAAAAAGAGTATCAGCAAAATGTTTAGTCCAAGGAAAAATTCCAAAAATCAATGGTAAAGATAAATAAACAAGAATGAAAATTGAAACCCATTTTGCTAACCTGATTGCCCGAATGAAAGCCCTGACTAGTTGTTTAGAATTAAAAAGTGTATAACTTTTAACTTTAAATTCATTTATTTTAATGCCTTGTTGCTTTCTAATTTTATATTCTATAAAGTTGAAAAGTTTGTTATCGTAGCAAATAAGAATGCTTAACGTAACTAAAATAAGGAAAGCAAGTGCAATTTCTTTGGCTAGAGTAATATGACTGGTTTCGTTTTTGTACTTTAAAATAGAATCGGTTATTACATTACTATAATTTTTGGCTAATATTTCTTTTGTAGAATTATTCCATATAGCATCATTTTCAGAAATACTCATTAAAATAGTTTCACCAAAAACCAAAACTATTATTGATTCTGAATCTACAATTTTTATTGAATTGGCTTTAAATTCAAAATTGTCTGCCAATTTTTTAATCCTTGATTCTATTGCAAAGGCTCTATCTTGGGCAGAAAAACTACCTAATTTACTATAAACTAAAAAAAGTGTGTCTTTAAAAAATCCATGTACAGGATAAGATTTAGAAGTTAATCGCAACGAATCAATTAATATCTTTTTTTTTGCAATTCGAATTGCCTCTTTTTTATCTAGCTCTTCTAACTTTTTATTTATTTCCTCTTTTTTTAAAATATCAAATGTTTTTAAAGAAATAATTTGAGCTTCTAGTTCTATATTTTTTAAAGAATCACGAACACGTTGTTGTTCTAATTTCGCTAAATTTTTGTTGAAATTTTTAATTATACCTATATTGATTGAATCTTTTATAGAAACGCTATCTTTTTGAGCAAAAACGTTTGAAAAATTTAATAATAAAGCAAAAAACAAGAATTTTTTCATATTGATTTTCGTATATATTATATTGTCATTCAGTTAGTTAACGTATAAATAATTCAATTAATCTATTTTAAAACTAACTTTAAACATATAATCAAAGAACTAAAAAAAGCATTCGTTAAAATTTCAATTTAACGAATGCTTTAAATCCAACTTTAAGCCTAGATAACCGTTTTGTAATTTATTCAAGTTAAACCAAAACAGGCTTGGTTTGAACCGCTTCCTGCCTGTAATTACTAAGTTTTTCTAAGAAATTTTTGGCTTGCTGTGCATATTCATTCGCAAAGGTCTTTTCTGGCTCGTTTTGGTTTATTTTCATAACCAAATCTTTGAAGCTCACGCCCAAATTGATATCGCCTGTTTCAATAAAATTTTTATCAAAATCATTGATAATTCCATGTTGTGTGTTGCACTGCACATCTTTTGTAAGCAAGAGTGCCTTGGCTCCATTTATAAAGGTACTATAAGAGTGGTAAACAGAATCGGCAAAATCGTTAGCTTGTAAACTCAATTGTGCATTTTCTAATTTTTCATAGCTCTCATTTAGAAGCACTTGTACCAAATCAAGCATAACCCCTGCACATTCACCTACTCCAACTTCAGTTACATATTTAACTTCATTACCCCAATCTGTATAAAAGTCTTGCGTTATATCGCTTGTGCTGGCATACGGTTTGAGCAAATTATAGACGTATTTATTACCTTGTCTTTGAAAATAATCATTAAACATTTCGCCATCAAGTGTGTTTTCTTCAAAATCATACATTAAAGCCCTAAACGCATCAGGAATTCTTTTTGAAGGCAATTTGATTACTTTATCTGCTACTACACCTTTTCCATCACCCAATATTCCTCCGCCCAAAAGCACTTGCATAGCAGGTACTACTTGTTCGCCAACTTTCAATGACATCCCATGAAAACCGATATTGGCAGCACTATGTTGCCCGCAAGCATTCATACAACCACTAATTTTGATTTTGATATCGGTATTGAAAATTAATTCTTTGAAATCAGCTTTAATCAATCTTTCCAATTCCAAAGCCAAGCCATAGCTTGAAGCTATACCCAAATTGCAAGTATCTGTACCTGGGCAAGCGGTAATATCTGCTGTGGAATCAAAGCCAGGTTCTGCCAAACCAATTAAATTTAACTCATTAAACAAGCCTTTTAAAGAGGTTTCTTTCACAAAACGCAATAAATATCCTTGATTTACGGTTACACGCACATCGTCTGCGGCATATTTAGGGAAAATGGCAGCAAAATCTCTTGCTGTTTTTACATCCATATTTCCAAGTGGTAGTTTTACGGCTACTGCAAAATAGGAATCCTGTTTTTGAGCAAAAACATTGCTTTTGAGCCAATGCCTGTATTTTTCGGTATCTTTTATTTCTTGGTTGCCAGTTTGTATAGCAGAAACAAATACGGGTTTTAATTCTTGTCCATCTATTTCAAAAGAATGGTTTTTGAGAGAAGCCGATTCTTCTTTTACCAATGCCAAAAATTTCTCTAAACCTAAATCGTGTATCAAATACTTGATTCTGGCTTTGTGTCTTCTTGTGCGCTCGCCATAGCGATCAAAAACCCTGATTACACCTTCTGTGAAAGGGATAATTTCTTCTACGGGCATAAAGTCGTTTATCTCATGAGCCAAAAAGGGTTGAGCTCCCAAGCCTCCACCCAAAAGCACTTTAAAACCTCTTTTTTCTATACCATTTTCAGTTTTAACTTTAGGAATAAAGCCCAAATCATGAAACCAACTGTAAGCAGAATCTTTGTCGCTTGAAGAAAAAGCTACTTTAAACTTCCTTCCCATGTCTTGACAAATGGGATTGCGTAAAAAATATTTGTAAAAACTATCAGCATAATTGGTAACATCAAAAGGTTCGTCTTTATCAATTCCTGCAAAAGCTGATGCCGTTACATTTCTTACTGTATTGCCACAAGCTTCACGAAGCGTAACTTGTTTTTCTTCCAATTTCGCCCATACCTCTGGGGTTTTTGCAAGCTTAACATGGTGAATTTGAATATCTTGCCTAGTTGTAGCATGAAGCACACCGCTCGCATATTCTTCGCAAACATCTGCTATTCTGAGCAATTGTTCTGAACTCAATTTGCCATAGGGCAATTTGATGCGTATCATTTGCACGCCTAATTGTCTTTGTCCATATACGCCTCTCGTAAGTCTGAAAGACCTAAATTTTTCATCTGGAATTTCTCCTAATTGAAATGAAGTTATTTTATTATTCAGTTCTAATATATCTTTTTGGGCTTTTGGATCTATGTTTGGGCTCAATTCTAAATTCATAATTCAAGATTTGTAATGCATTTTTCGCAAAAATAATTCATTTATTTAAAATTGAATAATTAAATGTGATAAGTATTAAATAAATAAAATCAACAAATGAAAATTTATTATGTTGCAAAGAATAAATCCGTCATGATTAAGTAAAGAAAGCTATTTGTAAAATAAGCTTTTAACTGAATTTTAAAAAATAAATTATCATTATATTATTTCCAAACAACAAAAAGTTTTGAATTTAAAATTTTAATTCAATATTTGACCAAATGTTGAATTATTCATCTTGTTAT
>JAAFJZ010000087.1:0-2955 GCA_013298205.1 Cytophagales bacterium | reverse complement strand
GATTACATTAATTTATCAAGCCAACTTCAAAAGTCGTGTTACTCATTTGGGTATTATGATTGATATAGGAAGCAGAGATGAAAGCAAAGATTCTTTTGGGCTGGTTCATCTTTGGGAGCATATGGCTTTTAAAGGGACTAAGAAAAGATCTTCACTTCAAATTCTCAATTCATTAGATAGCAAAGGAGGGGAGCTTAATGCTTTTACGACCAAAGAAAAAATTTGCTTTCACGCCACTGTTTTGAGTCAGCATACAGACAAAGCAATGGACATTTTGGCAGATATAGTTATTAACCCTTCTTTTCCAGAGAAAGAACTCGAAAAGGAAAAAAATGTAGTTATTGAAGAAATGAACATGTATGCAGATAGCCCTGAAGATGCAATTCAAGATGATTTTGAAGATTTAATTTTTGATGGACATGGTCTTGGACATAATATTTTAGGAAATCAAGAATCAGTTCAAAAAATAACTAGAGAAGACTTTTACTCATTTTTAAGTACACATATATCTATAAATCAAACTGTTATATCTGTAACTTCTCCTCTTTCCTTAAATAAAATATTAGAAATTGCGAATCGTTATTTTGCGGATTTTAGTGGTAATAAGTTTGAAAAATTAAGAGAAAGTCAAAATATTTATCAAAGAAAAGCGATTTCAATTTCAAAACCGATTTCACAAGCACATGTGATGGTGGGAAATCGTGCTTACCATGTAAAAGATCCTATGAGAGTTCCTTTTTTCTTGTTAAATAATATTTTAGGCGGCCCTGGGATGAATTCTCGATTAAATTTGAGCATTAGAGAAAAAAAAGGTTGGGTTTATTCTATCGATTCAGTTTTTCAAACCTATTCTGATAGCGGTACTTTTGCTATATATTATGCAACTGACAAAAAAAATATTGTGAAGTGTCGCGAACTCATTCAAAAAGAGTTACAAAAATTTATTGACAATGAAATAGAACTTAAAATATTTAAACAAGCTCAAGATCAATTAAAAGGTCAGCTAGCTATTGCCGAAGAGAATGTAGTAAATTTGATGCTAGCAATGGCAAAATCATGGTTAGATTTGGGTAAAGTAGAGAGTTTGGAAAGCATATTTCAACAAGTTAATGCGCTTACGCCAGAAGTTTTACATGACTGTGCTAAAAAAGTTTTTGACCCAAATTCTTTAACCTCGCTTACTTTTGTGCCTGATAATAAGAATTAATTTAAAAGCATAATGGAATTTATTTCACCTGATATTAGTCTGTATTCACAAAAACATACAAGCTCAGAAAGTAAACTTTTACAACAAATAAACCGAGAAACTCATTTGGAAGTTTTAAAACCTAGAATGCTTTCCGGGCACTTACAAGGCAGATTTTTATCTATGATTTCTAAAATGATTCGACCCATAAAAATACTAGAAATTGGTACTTTTACGGGTTATTCTACAATTTGCTTAGCTGAAGGGTTGAGTGAAAATGGCAAAATTTATACATTAGACAATAACGAAGAACAAAAATCTAGAGTTGACAATTATTTTTCAAACTCAATTTATAAAGATAAAATAGTTGCCATTTTAGGAAATGCACTAGACACTATACCTACATTAAATGAAAGCTGGGATTTGGTTTTTATTGATGCCGACAAACAGAATTATTCAAATTATTATGATTTAATTTTGCCTAATTTAAAATCAAATTCCTACATTCTAGCCGACAATGTACTTTGGAGTGGGAAAGTTTTGGATAATGCTTCAGATAAGGATACCCAAGCTATTATGTTTTTTAATCAAAAAGTTCAAAATGATACCAGAGTTGAAAATTTGCTTCTTCCTTTTAGAGATGGATTAATGATTTTAAGGGTTTTGTAAATATAAAATTATTAAATTAGACTGACTTTAAATAAAAATAATATTAAGAAAATGTTTTCATAAGTTTGCGTTTTATAAGACTAAATTTTTAATATCGTTTAATACAAATTAAAAAGCACTTGTAGTTTAATGGATAAAATTTCAGATTCCGATTCTGATGATATGGGTTCGATTCCCTTCAGGTGCACCAAATTAAGTATTTAATTTTAATGATAAAACGTATAGTTTATATTTCTTTTTTTCTTCTTCCCTATATTGGAATGATTGGCTTTCCAATTTTGCCAACTTGGCGAATAGCTAATATTTTTTTTATCATTTTTGGCTTCATATACTTAAACCCCATTAAATCAAGAGAATTACCTATAAAAATGCTTTTCTTTTTGTCTTTATTTATCATTTCTGTATTAATTTCTTATTATGATTTGGTTTTATACGATAATTTTTCAAGCTACGAACTAGGTTATATTGTTTCCATAATTCCTTTATTTTTAATTTCCCCAATTGTTCATATACTTATAAAAAGGGAAAGCGAGCGAGTATGGAGTTGTTTAAAATTGGGAGTTTACATAAGTTTTTTTTATCAAATTTTTCAAGAAATTACAGTTTTGCTTAAAATGTATAATCTTACTAAAATTTTAAATCAATATGATGTATACAAAGTGGGGGCATTTATAAAATATGTCAATGGAGTTGTGGTTAGTGTTGGAGGTTTTATGATGGAACCTGCACATCTCGATTTGTTCCTAGGCCCATTAGTAATTACTTATTTGATTTATGCCAAAAGGAAGAATTTGAAAACTGATTTTAAATTTATTTTTGTATGTATAGGAAGCATAATACTCACTTTTTCAGCTGGTGGTGCAATTCAGCTTTTCTTTATTTTGATATGTGTTTTTTTAATTAACAGCGAAAAACTTCTTAAAACCAAACAAATTTTAGTTTATATCATTATCGCTATTATTTCTTATGGCATTGCTTTAAAATCTGGAGCTTGGAATACTCTAGTTCGTAGATATGATAAAACATTAGATTCTAGTTCTGTTAGGATTCAAGGAGCTATAGTTTTTTGGGAAAAATTTAAAGAAATACCTTTTTTTGGA
>JAAFJZ010000086.1 GCA_013298205.1 Cytophagales bacterium | reverse complement strand
ATTAAATTTACTGTAGGATTGGATGGCAAAATTGAAAATGCTGAAGTAAGTAAAGGTTTTGGATACGGATGTGAAGAAGCTGCTATTAAAGTTGTTATGGAAGCTCCAAAATGGAGACCTGCTGTGGAAAAAGGTAAAATTGTAAAGCAAGTAATGATAGTTCCCGTAAAATTTCGTTTAAGCAATCCCTAAATGTTAACTAAAGTCGTACTTAAACAAGGAAAAGAAAAATCTCTTATTCAAAAGCATCCTTGGCTTTTTTCAGGTGCAGTAGATAAAATTATAGGAAAAGTAAAAGATGGGGATATCGTACAAATAGTCGACTGCAAAGACTCCACTTTGGGCTTTGGATTTTACACAGTTGGCAAAAGCATTATTTGCAGAATTTTCGAATGGCAAAATATTAATCAATTTGATCAAGCTTATTGGAAATCTAAAATTGGTGCAGCTTTAAATTTAAGGAAACAGCTTATTAATTTTTCAGAAACTAATATCTATCGCTTAGTTCATGCAGAAGGTGATGATTTACCAGGTTTAGTTGTAGATATTTATGCGGGTACAGCTGTTTTGCAGTGTGTAATTGAAGGGACTCAAAGGCTAAAAGTTGTTTTCGGAGAGATTTTAATTGAATTAGGATTTGAATTTGTTTATTTTAAAGATAAAATTATTCAAAATACAGGAATTGATACCAGTGATTGGCATAAAAATTTAAAACCTTCGCTTCCAATTTGGGCCATTGAAAACAATAATAAATTTGCAATTGATCCTGAAAAAGGTCAAAAAACAGGCTTTTTTATTGATCAAAGAGAAAATAGAGCCCTGCTTGGAAATTTAGCTAAAGGGAAAACAGTTTTAAATACTTTTTCATATTCAGGAGGTTTTACTGTTTATGCACTTAACCAAGAAGCAGAAAAGGTTGTTTCAGTAGATATTTCTGAAGAAGCAGCTCTACTTTGCAACTTAAATTCAAACCAATCAAAATTCCCTGAAAATAATGAGACGATTGTAAAAGATGTTTTTGAATACCTTAAAGATGAAAAAGAGCTATTTGATATTGTAATTTTAGACCCACCTGCATTTGCCAAAAATGCCCACCATATTACCCAAGCTTCACGTGGGTATAAAGAAATTAATAGAAAAGGAATGCTCAGAGTAAAAAAAGGAGGTTACTTATTGACTTTTTCATGTTCACATCATATTGAGAAAGAATTGTTTAAAAAAATAATTTTTTCAGCTGCTCTTGATGCAAATAAAAATGTGAAAATACTCAAACATCTTTCTCAAAGTGAAGACCATCCTATAAGTATTTACCATCCTGAGGGTGATTATTTAAAAGGTTTTTTGCTTTGGGTTGAATAATTTTTTGGTTCAATGTTGTGTTTTTATAATGTTTTTAAAATTAAATTTTTTAAAGTAGCACGGATTCAAGTATTAACCATCTGAAAATTTTACTAAATCCAACTTTATCTATTTCTTCACCAGTCCAGTTTGCAAACCAAATTCCCAAATTCTTTTTTCATGCCAATAAAAGCCGTCATGGCTGTTTTCTACAAAACCTACATGAGCTCCATGCGAGGGAATTTCTAAATAAAGCGAATCATTGGCATCGGCTTCACGCACAGGGTAACATTTTACAGGGAAAAACGGGTCATCTCTTGCCATAAGTATCAATGTGGGCGTTTTGATTTGCGCTAAAAAATACAAACTGCTATTTTTTTCATAATAATCCATAGCCGAATGATAGCCAAAAACGGGTGCTGTGTACCAAGAATCAAAATCATAAAGCGTTTTTAATTTAATATGATCTTGAAATGGAAAATCTGAGCTTATGTTTTTTTTGAGCAATACTTTTTGAATCAAAGATGCCAAAAAACGCTTAGAATAAATGCGGTTATAGGGTTTTTCCAATTGTCGTGATGCCGAATGCAAATGACAAGGTGGTGAAACTGCGGCAGCCATCTTTACTTCGGGTACTTGTTTTTTTTCACCCAAATATTTCAAAAGTGCGTTTGCCCCCAAACTAAAGCCAATCGGTACAATTTGCTGGTATTGATTTTTTGCCAAAAAATATTCAAAAACCTCATCTATATCGTCTGTTTTGCCACTATGGTAGGTAGAAAGTTTAAGATTAGGCTTGCCCGAGCAACCCCGAAAGTTTACCGCAGCCACATCAAAACCCTTGCTTTTGTAATATAAACCCATTCCTACCATATAGGAAACCTGAGAATTTGATTCCAAGCCATGAAATAAAATGACCAAGGAATGATTTTGGGGTTTGGCTTCAAGAAAGTCTATATCCAAAAAATCTTCATCTCTAAGCTTGAGGCGTATCCTTTTATAAGCTGGCGCAATCAACTTACGCCTTAAAGTGGGATAAATGGTATGAATATGATTGTTTTGTAGCCAAAAAGGAACTTCATAATATGATTTAAGTAAGGGCATTCTTTAACTAATTTCTGTTTCTTTTTTCAGCTCTTGGGGGTAAGTATGATTTACAAAATTACACCAATAACAATCTTTTTTACCACAACCTACAAAATCATGCGCTTGGATGCCTTTATAGGTCTCCACGATTTGCGCCTCTACCCATTTTATTTCTTGTTGCGAAGGCTTGAATGTTGTGTTTTTATTAAACTTATCGTCTAGTTCTACAAAAAACACTTCTCCAGATACCATTTCCCATTTTTTCTCTTCACCAAAACGCAATTGATTGTCTAATAGGATTTTGTAGAACACAATTTGCCTCCAAATATCTCCTCCTATGTCGGCACCTTCTTGGTAAGTAGCTGAAAACAAATCTTCTTTGGGGGCTTTGAGTTTTTTCTTGATTAATTCCTCGCTCGAACCCGTTTTATAGTCCACAACATGAATTTGATTGCCTACAAATTCCATTTTGTCTAGCCTTCCTGAAAGTGGTACGTTTTTTACTTTGGCATCTTTTATATCATATTCTATCAGCACTTTTTTATTCCAATTGGGCACTTTATTTTGGTAAATATCACTTAAAATATTTTTTCCCAATTGTATATAATTAGGAAATTCGGCTTCTGTAAAATCTGATTCTGCTCGCTTAATATCTTTTTCAAAAAATCCTATAAATGCTTCACAACTTGGTAATGAGCCATCTTTTTCACTTTTTTCTTTAAATAAATTTTCCAAAGCTTTGTGAATTGCGTTACCAAAAGCGATATAAGGTTTGCGTGCTTCAGGTATGCGCAAGATTCGCTCCATATAAAAAGAAAGCTTGCATCTCAAATACGAGTTTAGAGATGAAGCACTCAGTTTAAATGTTTCAAGTAAATTGTTCACATAGTTTTCTTCCATCTCTTTCAGATTAGGAATGGGAGGCTGTAGCAAGGAAAGATGTGCAAAATCGGCTATTTCGGTATCAGTAAAAACGATTTCAAGGTTTGCAATTGCAGAATCTTGCATTTTAATTTCTTCCAAAAAAACGCTTTTGTCTCTTGCTTTTGTCGTGTCGCTTTCTTCAATATCTTGATGTGAATAGCTGATTTTAACCGATTTTTTGGCTCGTGTTATGGCTACATAGAAAAGCCTTCTTGCCTCTTCTAATATTGCATCAACATCTTTTTTCTCTTTACCAATCAAAGGTACCTCTACAGGGAAATAAAATTGCTTTTTATCTCCACGTTTGCCTTCCCAATAGTTTTTGCTTGCTGCTTTGATGAATACATAGTCAAATTCCAAGCCTTTTGAGCCATAAGCGGTGTTGAGGTTTACACCTTCTTGCGTGCCATAAACTTTTAAAACAGGGATGCCAATGCCAGACTCAAAATCTTTGCCTCTCAAAATATAGATTTTCTCTAAGAAATTGGCAACAGTAAATTTCTTTTGTTTGGCAGATTCTAGTTTGAGAAAATTGAAAAACGTAATCGTGATTTGCATTAACCAAAGCTTTTCAGGGCTTTCTAATATCATTTTAAAATATGCACCTTCTTGCAATATTTTTTCAAAAACCATTTGAGGTGTGTGCGTTTTGATGTCTCGCACCCAAGTATAAATTTTTTCAGTAGCTGCAATAATTTTATCAGTGCTGGCTAACACTAAATTATAAAGTATAGATGAATTTTGAACAGCAGCCATAAAGCTCATTTTTTGCCTTTGGGCTTCGGTATTGATTTTGATCAAATCCCAAGGATGGATGCCGAAAACTGAAAAATGTAAAACATAAAAAAGCGTGGCTGAGTAGTCCACCGGCTTTGCGTCTGCATATTTTAAAATTTCTAAAATCATAATATACTCTTTAACCAAGGGTTCTTCTAGTATATCTACATTTTTAGAGCTGATGAAAGGGATATTGTGGTGTTGTAAAAGTTTTACTAAATTATCTTTAAGCGTATGTTTGGTGAAAATAACGGAGATTTCTTTCAAACTCACGCCTTGGGCTTGCAAAGCAAGGATCTGTTTTACAATGTAAACATCTTCATGCCAAGAATTGATAAAATTCAGGCATTCTATTTCTTCTAGGTTCTCATTTTCTTGTTTGGGTTTAAAGGCTGAAAGTGCGCCTTGGGTTTTTAGTTGTTCATTGTCATAATTGTTTTTGATTAGTTGATAGGCATGATTTAATATTTTTTGCGGACTTCTATAATTAATTTTAAGCTGAATGGTTTGTATAAATTGGGCGTACTTTTCTTGAAAATGAATAGAATTGCCAGCTTTTGCACCTTGAAAGCTATAAATAGATTGGTCATCGTCTCCTACAACAAAAAGATTGGGATTTTCCCAATTGCTAGATGCACGAGTGGCGTAATCGGAAAGCAAATCTAGGATTTCTAATTGGGAGCCATTGGTATCTTGAAATTCATCTACTAGAATATATTGGTATTTTTCTTGGTAACGTTGCAAAACATGGTCATGTGTTTTAAAACATTTTATCACCCAAATGATCATGTCATTAAAGGTGTATTTCCCATTTTCATTGTAGATTTTTTTATATCTCCAATGTTCATTCAGTGCAGCAATGGTTTTTTCTACTTTCTCTTTTTCGTCTTCAATTTTTTGTAATTTTAAATCTCCTTTTTTATAATCACCACTTTTCTTTTGGTATATATAATCTTTCTGATTGGGCAAATCCAGAATATAAGCTTGCAAAGCTTTAATCAAGGTTTCTACATTTATATTTTCTTTATCCAAAGATTCATATAAAGATTCAAATCCTTTCTTTCTTGAATAAGCATTGCTTTTTAATCCTTTTAAAATATGGTCGAGTGGGAGCGTGTCGGCAAAAATGCGAAAGAGTTCGTTTTGCTCTAAATCGGTGGCAGGTTCTAGGTTTTCATTATCACCAAAATATTTAGAATTTTCATTGATTACCCGATTGCAAAAAGAATGGAAAGTTTCAATGGCTATTTTGGAAGCTTCTGCGCCTAAATTCATTTTTTCAGCCAATCTCGCTTTCATGGCTTGCGTAGCTGCGTTTGAATAGGTAAGGCATAAAATATTTTGAGGCAAAATGCCATGGTTAAGAATCATGTTTACAATCCTTAAAGCCAAAATCTGCGTTTTGCCAGTGCCTGGCCCTGCCATTACCATTACAGGACCTTCCACCGCTTCTATAGCTAGCTTTTGCTCTTCATTGGCTTGAGTAAATAGTTCATTAAAAGTTTTTTCTACAATTTCATTTGTCATAAAATAATTTATTTAATTTTCATCACTAACCACAATCTCGCTAAATTCAGCCGATATTTTATTTACTTTTATTTGGGTATGGATGCGTTTTTTGAGTTCTTCAACGTGAGAAATAATCCCAATTTGGCGGTCGTCAGTTTGGCGTAAAAGCTCTAGAGCATCCAAAGCATTATTCAAACTTTCAGGGTCGAGTGAGCCAAAACCTTCATCTATAAACAAAGACCGAATCTTGGTATTCTTACTCGCTAGGTCCGAAAGTCCGATGGCTAAAGCCAAACTTAGCAAAAAAGTTTCGCCACCCGAAAGCGAATTTACGGCACGAATTTGTCCATAAAAATGCTTGTCTTTTATCTGCAATTCCATTTCGGTAGAATCTTCGGCTTTAAACAATTCGTAGCGGTCGTACATCGTTTGCAAATGGCGATTGGCGTATTGCACCAAGAGCGAAAGCGTAAAATCTTGGGCAAATTTCTTGAATTTATCTCCCGTATTTGAGCCTATCAAATCATTTAATTGCTTCCATTTATCATACACAAGTTCTTGTGCTTGAATGCGTTCTATTTTTTTTGCATTAGCTAATTTTTGACTTTTATCGTTATACAATTTTTCTCTAGTCGCACCAATTTCTTGTTGCAAACTTTGGTTTTGGCTTACTATATTTTGATTTTCCAAAACCAAGTTTTCTATTGTTTCATTCGTTAAATTTTTGCTTTCAAGTTCATTTAAGCCATTTTTAAGGCTTTCGAGCATGGCATTTATAGCAATTATTTTATCATCATTTTCTTTCTTTTGTAAAGCAATATTTTCAAAATCAGGAAAATTCAGTGCCAGTTGCAATTCATCAATCGAACCAAATTTTTTTTGTTGTAATGCTAAATTTAGCTTTGTTGAATAATTATTTAAAGCAGAAACGTTGCTTATTTTATCTATTTCAAATTGTGCAATTATTGTTTCAAGATTTTTAAATTCAGTACTAAATTTTGTGTTTTCCTGATTTAAAATATTCAATTCATTTTGCAAAAGTTCTAATGTGTTTTGCAAACGATTTTCTTCTTCCGTTGGATTTATTATTTGAAAATCCTTACTCAAATCATTCAATTGTTTTTTTAAATCACTAAAAATATTTTCGTTTTCAGCAATTTTTAGTTCAATTTCTGTTTTTTGATAAACATAAGATTGTAGGGAAGAATTTTGTTCAATATTTATATTTTCAATTTTAGTAATTTCAATTTTTAATTTTTCAATTTCTACTAAAGCCTGATTGTAAATATCAAAATGATTATTAATTTTTATTCCAATTTCTTTAAGTTCTTTGAGCGAATGTTCATTTAATTTTAGATCAAAAGTCTTTAAAATTACTTCAATTTCAGTATAGCAATTCGTAATTAAAGATTTTTTTTGCTCAATAACCATGTTTTCAGAAAGTAATTCTTGCTGTTTAGTTTTAAAATATGCATCAAGCTGAATGATTTCTTTTTCAAATATTATAATTTGATTTTTACTTTCATCGATACTTGTTTTTAAAGCCGCAATTTCTTTTTCTAATCGTTCACTACGTTTAATATTTGCATCAATTACCGTAATATTTTGCTCAATATCCGAAATATATGTTTGAATTTCAATTGTATTTTCTAGTTTTTCTATTGCTAAAATTTGTTGTATTTCTTTGATTTTTAGTAAAACTTTATCAAAATTTTCAGTTTTAATTTTAATTTCAGTTTCTATTTTTACTTTATTTTGAATGCACGTATCTAAACTTTTTTGTGCATTTTTCAATTCACTAGTTAATGAATCTATTTTTTTCTTTGTATCGGTTAGCGTAGAATTTTGCGTTTTTTGTGCGTAAGGATGCTCAGTTGCACCACAAAGCGGACAATCTTCTCCGTGTTTCAACTCCGCTCGATGGGCTTCAAAACTTGCTATTTTTTGTTGTAAACTGTAGTTTTCGTTAAATAAAAGTAAGTTATTTTCAAGTTGGTTTGTATCTTTTTGAAAAATAGTTTCTTGTTCAATATTTTTATCAAATGTAATTTTTAAATCCGTTAAACTACTTTCAAGACTATTTTTTTGGCTTAATTCCAATAAATAATTTTTCCAATTCAGAAGTCTTTCCGTTTCAATTTCCTTTTCAGACATCAAAACTGAAATTGCTTTTATTTCAGATTGTTGCGTTGATATTTCAGAAACTTTTTGTGTTTTGGGTTCTAATTCAATCTTTATATTTTCAAGTTTTTTATTTTTTTCTTGAATATTTAATTGAACTTTTGTTATGGATTCTTCAAATAAAAGTAAGTTTTTTGATTCTAAAAATTTATTACTTTCATTAATTTGATTGTATAAATTCTTGAAAATATCTCTTTTTTCACTCCATTTGGCAAACAAAATAGTTTCTCTACATTTATTATTTTCTATTTCTAGTACCGTATTTATTTTTTTTCGTTCAGTTTCATTTTTTAGTAACGATTCAGTAATTGATTTCGATTTTAAACCAATTTCATTGCTTTGATTTTTACTTTCAATAATTATTTTTTCAATATTTTTTACATTTATTATTACTTCTTTGGCTTTACTTATATTTTCCTTTTTGCTTTCGTATTCTGATTTTAATTCTGTTAATGTTTTTGTTTTTGGAAATAAAATAGATTGATTTTTTGAGAATTTTTCTTCGGTTTCTACTTTTTCTTTATTTCGTTTTTCTATAATTTCTAGATTTTTATTTAATATTGATTCCTCATTTTGATAATCCGAAAGTTCTTTTTCTATTGATTTTGCCTTGTTGTATTTTTCTAGTTTTATATAATTTGGTTCATTTTGAATAGCCAAATTTTCAAGTTTCAATTTTTCGGTTTCATTAATTGTGGTTTCCGTTTTGTTTTTTACAATATCTTCCAACCATTTTATTTTTTCATTTAATATTGTTACAGTTTCATTATTTTGTTTTAGCGTTATGTTACTTAAATCAATCAGCGTTTGAAATTCCGTAATTATTTCTTCCGAAAATAAATCCTGCGTTAGACTTAGTTTTTCTATTTTTATTTCTTCTTCTAATTTCTTACTTTTCTCAAAAACCAATTTAGAAA
>JAAFJZ010000085.1 GCA_013298205.1 Cytophagales bacterium | reverse complement strand
TGAATTACATCCAGATGGAGCTAAAATAACCCCTGAGATGGCTCTTTTTTTTAAAGCATTCCATTGAAGAACGTCCAGTAAGCCTTTCCACAATAGCTTATTTTTTGCAAATCAGACCTAAGGTTTTCTACCATTGGTATAGGAATATCATAAGTGATTTTTCAAAAGATAAAGCTGAAGGTAGATTTATGAAAAACACTGTTTATGAAGCTGATGTTCAAACGGGAGAAGTTACAAAAGAACAAATCGTACATATATGTTTACCCCAAAACGTAGGTACACATATGTGCATAGACGAAAAAATGATTGACAAAAAATACGCTACCATCGTTTCAAACTAAGAAACGGGAAAAATAGCCTTACTTATTCAAAGTGACTCGTCCTAAAAAAAAATTTACAGTTTAACGATTAATCCTGCTACAAATTTACACTTTTTTTTAATCCTAAAAACCGTTTACATTTATCGAACTGTGAGAAGCGGAAATAGGCTCTGCAGCGGTGCAACGTACTAGGAATATTCCAGTTAGATAGCGTACTAATCCGTTGATAGCTTTACAGCTTTTTGACGGATTTTTACTTCGTATGCGTTCTGTTATGCCTCTAAAAACCTAACCCATCGTTTGCTCCTTTCTTGGTTTTGATTGATTATAATTTTTTCACAGCTTTTCAGTGACTCGTCCTAAAAAAAGTTTACAGTTTAACGATTAATCCTGCTACAAATATTTTTTTTTTGCTTATCGCTTTATAAAGTGAAAACTTTATGTTTATCTTTAGGTCTCTTAATTCAGTATGACCCACGCAGAAATCGTAAAAATATTACAAGTTTACTCTAATTTGATTGGCAAAAAAGTGGCTCCACTCAAAATCAAGGAAGACAAACAACGGTATAAAGAAAATATTTCTTATACCAATTACCCTGATTTTTATGCTGCTTTGAGCGATTTGGGGCATTATGTTCAAATTAATTTTTTGGCTCATGCCGTAAAAAAGCCTGACTTTATTAATATCCTCAAAGAAATTAGTTTTCCTATTCTTGTTTTTCAAGAAAAGGAAGGTAAATTAAAAGTGGCATTGCTTTCAGATGGAGACACGAAAGGTATAAAACTTACCCATTTTTCCGAAGAAAATACCAGCGATAGTTTTATTAAGGAGGAAGCGATTGTGGCAAGCTCTGTTCTTACGGTTGGAGAATTGATAGATCAATTTGAGCTTAACATTACTGAAGTAAACGATCAAGAAAGTATTTACATGGTTACGGGCATTCCGATTGAAGCCTTGGTTTCTGATGACGAGCAAGACGACCATGACCATGTAGCGCATGAACATTTTACGCCTGTGCAGCGGCTATTGCGTTTGTACAAAGTAGAGAAAAAACAAATCGGATATGTGTATTTCTTTGCTATCATCATTGGCTTTGTGAATTTGGCTTTACCGCTTGGTATTCAAGGTATTATAGGTTTGATTTCGGGTGGTGTTTTTATGTATTCTGTCGTAGTGATGGCTCTATTGGTCGTGATTGCTACTGCGCTTTCGGGCTGGTTGCAAGTGCAACAGCTGCGAATGGTGGAAATTTTGCAACAAAGGATTTTCACCAAAGCTGCTTTTGAGTTTACCTATAGAATACCACGCATAAGGCTGGAATCGTTGCATCAAAACTATGCGCCAGAACTGATGAATCGCTTTTTTGATATCCTTACGATTCAAAAATCTTTACCCAAACTTTTGATAGACATTACGGCTGCATTTTTACAAATCATTTTTGGACTCATATTGCTCTCTTTTTACCACCCATTATTTGTGTTTTTTGGTTTAGGTTTGTTTGTGGCACTTGTCATAATTTTTTATTTAACAGGGCCTAAAGGTTTAAAAACCAGCATAAAAGAATCCAAATACAAATACCGAGTGGTACATTGGTTGGAGGAAATGGCAAGAAATCTTTCTACTTTTAAGCTTGCTGGTCATACCGTTTTGCCAACGGAAAAAATGGATTATTTGGTAACTAATTATCTATATTCCAGAAAAGCGCATTTTAAAATTTTGATAAACCAGATGACAGTAATTATCATGTTTAAAACCATGGTAACGGCAGGTTTATTGGTTTTGGGTGGTATTTTGCTTACCGAAAGAGAAATAAACTTAGGGCAATTTGTAGCTGCTGAAATCATTATTCTCTTGGTTATTAATTCGGTGGAAAAGTTAATTAGCTCAATAGAAGTAGTTTACGATATACTTACTGCGGTAGATAAGGTAGGTGTGGTAACCGATTTGCCCCTAGAAAAAAACAATGGGATAGATATGCATGAAATTCCGCATGAAAATGGCTTTAGAATTAATTTTGAAAAATTGAGCTATTGTTATGAAAAAAATGGAAGAGAAGCGATAGACAATGTCTCTTTACAAATCAATTCGGGTGATAGAATTTGCATTTCAGGCACCAATGGTTCTGGCAAAACGACCTTACTCAAGCTGATTTGTGGTTTGTTGCACAATTATTCGGGAAGCATCGTGATTAATAATGTGCCTTTAAAAGATATTAATATCAATAGCTATCGAGATGAAATAGGTGATAACCTTTCGTATGAGGATATTTTTGAAGGCTCGTTTGAAGAAAATATTACTTTGGGAAAACTTGGAATCGAATTAGCAGATTTGCTTAAATCTATCGAAAAAGTAGGTTTAACTGATTTTGTAAGCACCTTGCCCAATGGCCTAAAAACCGAAATGCTCGCTGGAGGGGTAAATTTGCCAAAAAACATTTGTCAAAAAATTATTCTGGCACGCAGCATTGCAGAAAAACCCAAATTGGTCGTGATAGATGATTTTACCAACCACAACCGTTTTGAAAAACTGCAAACTATGAACTATTTGATGTCAAAAGAGCATGATTGGACTTTGGTTGTGATTTCAAATGATCCTGCTATTATTGCAATGGCAGATCGTGCGTTATTTTTAGACAAAGGCAAAAAAGTTTTTGAAGGCAATTATAAAGAGCTTTTAAAAGATGGCAGGTACAATCACGTGATTTTGGACAGCTAATATTTAGGAAACCTTATATTAAGTTATTAATTTCTAGAATTTTTAAAAATACAGAAACTTATTTAGGGTTTGCTGAAAATCTAAAATCTTGTGTATAGAGATTATGAATGACTATTTTGCACTATATTTACAAATATAAGTGCAAAATAGTAAAGAGCCTCACCCAAAAAAAGGGTGCGTCACTACTTAAATATGTCTGCCTTATTGTAAGGGGCAAAACCAATGCCAAAGTAGAGTTTGGAGCGAAAATAAGCGTAACACTTTTCAATTGAATCGCCTTTTTTAAATGACTTATCATGGGATGCTTTTAATGAAGGAGCAAGATTACATACATTATCTGAAGCAGTAAAAAAAAGAGTTGGATTCTACCAAAAAAATACTATCAGATCCAATATACTGTAATCGAGAAAATCTAATGCAACTCAAGCGTTAAACATAAAGCTAACTAGCCAAGCCTAAATTGGAGGCATTAAAAGAATATGTAAGATCCAGAGCGAAACCCAATAGAAGATTAATTTGGGTAAGGCAAAAATGCGTATGGATTAGGCATAATCAATGCCCGTTTCAAAGAAACTTCTCAATCTTGGATAGTAAGTATCCATAATTTTGATTTAAAACTTAGTCAAATTGGCGGGTTTAGATTTGTATTGCCTAACAAAAATTAAATAGAGCAATTCTAAATAGTATGAGATTTTGGGTTTTTCAACGCACCCTATTTAAAATATATATTCATAAGTCCATCAGCTAATTCAGCAAAACCGTAAAATAAGCCTGCTCCCAAAGTAATATTTCGTTTTGATAAATTTTGAATTACAAAAGGAAAAGCGCTAACCGATAAAAAGCTAAATGCAACAGCTATAAAAAGACATAAAGTTGCACATAATTCTGGGGATTTGCTCAAAATAATTATCGATAATAACGAAAAAGTAAATATTAAAGACCAAATAATAGATTGAGTAATTCCAATTTTCTGCACGATTTTACTTATTGGTATGGCCAAAATAGCGGCCATGCCTAGAATAAGTGAAACGAAATGATTCCCACCTAAAGAACTTCCTGAAAAAGTAACAAGTTTTTTTGCCAAAAGACTTGGGAAAATATTCATTAGAATAGCGCATACAATACCAAATGTAATTCCTGTTAAAATAGCGAGAGTAAAATTATTTTTTCTTGGCTCTTCATTTGGTTCTACTTGACGAGAAAGTACAATATTTTCTCCAGTATTTTTTCTAAAAACATAACCGCTAATCATCAATAATACACCTCCAGTTACGAAAGTTAATGTAGCCCCAATAGAATCAACAAATGCAATCACCAAAGGTTCTAATGCAAATAACAAATCGGTTACTAAAACAATTACCGACATTACAACAGGTAACTGACGAGCAGAAGCGAAAAGCTCAATCATGGAATTGGCTGGACTATGAAAAATGTTCATTGAAATTAGCCAAAGTACAATTAATGTAGGCAAAAGCCATTTCAAATCAACAAATGCAGCATCTGAAATCGTAAAAGCTACTGCCATAAAAATCATTGCAGTAATACTTACACCTAAAGTAAAAACAACAAATCGTTTTCCATTTTTACGAATTATGAAATCTGCAATCAAACCAGCTATAGGAGGAATGATTACTAAAATTAGCATCTGAGAAATGGCAAGAAATGATCCTAATTCTAGAAAATTAAATTTTTGTAGTATTTTAGGTTGGTAATTATGGTAGGCAATCCAACTAATGACCACTGCAGCATTCAATCCTGCTAAACTCCAAATTTGACCCCAATTTATTTCAGTGATAGTTTCTAGATTGGTATTTATTTCTGGATTTCCAGATGGCTCTGTTTTTAAATTTTCTGAAATTGTGTTTACATCTTCCTGCTCATTAAAATAAGGATTAGAGTTAATTTCTACGGAAAATGTTTTTGAAGACATACTGAAAATTCGTTGATAATTTAGGCTGAATCCTAAATTTATTTATTTAATTGTTCAAAAATAGCAAAATAAATTATAATGTCGATAAAGCTTGTTTTTTTTGGCTTTTAAATTAGCAATATTTTACTTTTTTTAATTTCATTTTTGAATTTTTGTTAAGTTTTGAAAATGACTTTGATTCTATTTTTTTTTAATTTAAAGTAAGTTACCACATTTTTAAATCCTTATAGAATTTGAAATACCCTGATTAATTCTTTAGTCCAAATTCAAATATTCCTCTTTTTCAGGTTCAGTTTTTTTATTTTTTTCTGATTCTTTGTTCTTATTTTTGAATAAATCCAAAAACTCATTTACTTCTCGTTTTATGCCTTCTTTTATATTTTTTCCTACCGCTTGTACATCGTAAGAAACCTTAAAATTGTCATTTGTGCCTTGAATCTTTAAAAATAAATTAATCAAACTTTTGTTGCTAGCTTCTACTTCTCCGTATTTTTCATCTTTATCGGCTTTATCCTTTAGTAATGAAACTTTAATTCTGTAATTCATGACCTTATCAAAATTATGTGTTCCTTTTACTGAAAAAGTATTTACATTTGATTTTATGGTCATCTCTGGAATTTCGATAACTTTATCTTTTATATAAATGGTGTTATTGAGTTCGGTAAACTTTATATCAGCTAGTTCTTCTTTTTTAATAAACTGGGACATTTTTTGTAAAGGCGCAAAATCAAGCATTCGTCCATTTTCGATTTTTAGCTTAATTTCAGCAATCACACTTTCGGGTTGAAGTTTAAAAGATGGGTCGAGTAGGAAATAACATTTTACTTGAGAAAAAATATTTCCCTTCAAATTTCTTTGGGTAATAAAGTCTTGCCCAAAATTATCAAAAACATAAAAAGCACTGTCTATCGCAATTTTATTTGCCGTAATTACGTTTTCAGATTGGTAAAATTTTTCGTTTTTGGGCTTCACAAATCCCGTTATATCAAACTGACCTCCAATAACTTGCATTTTGACTTTATCATATTCAATGCCACCATTTGAAAGCTGAATATCGCCTGAAATATTTTTTCCTGAAAACCGCTGAAAAAGCAAATGATTTACCTTTACTTTCAAGCTCGCTTCTATAAACTTTGAGCCAAAAGCCGTATTTTTTTGTGTACTTTTTGAAGCTTGATTGATTTTGGCATTTTCTTTTGGACTTAAAATTGAGCGTTTAAGGAATTGTTCTAACTCAATAAAATTACTTTCAAGCGAAGCATTGGCTACCAACATTTGGTCTTCAACTAATAACCAAGGAATAATATTCTTAAAATCTCCGTTAAGCAAAAAGTCAGATTCCCCGATTTTACCAGTGAAATGATCACATTTAATATCATTATTATTGAATACAAAATTGCCATTAAAATTCAAGTATTTTAGATTTACATTTTTTAAGCCAAAACTCAAATTTGCAAGGTCTAATGTGCCAGAAGTGAGGATTTTTTTATTGATTTCTTTGCTTTTCAAATCACTTATTTTCCCTGCAAAAACCAAATCTATAGCTAGCATTCCCGATGCATTTTCTACATCTTCTATCGGGAAAAAATCTAAAAAGTCATTCACTTCAATCTGGGTTTTAAATGAAAAATCTATAAACGGAGCTTTGATATTTTTAAGTAAAAAGCGACCTTCAAACGATTGATTTTCAAGATTTCCAGTAAGATTCTCTAATTTTAAAATCCCATCATTGTACTTAGATTTTTCAAAATAGCCTTTCAAACTTAAATTTTCAATTTTCTTTTTATATTCAGGATGAAAAAAAGAAGTGCTTTCACAACCGAAATTTACTTTTACCTCAAGCGGAGTATTAGCAGCGGTATTTCCATTCACTTTGCCTTTAAAATATACTGCCCCTTTGCTTTTATAGTCTTTAAATTTTTGCACAAACCGCTCTGGGAGAAAACCAATTAAGGTTTGCATATCGGTGTTTTTACCCTCAAAACTCAAATTCAAGGGATATAAGCCTTTCAAACTTTGTGTACCTTTTATGATATAAGTAGCTTTTTGGTTTAAAATTTCACACTCCAAAAACTCAAGGAGATTATTGAGTTTTTGGTAATTTATGTGAGCGTTTAATTTTATTCTTTTAAAACTCAAATAATTGTCATTCTCTATTTTGATTTGTTTCCGCAAACAATTTCCCTCTAAATTAGCACGCAAACCTGATTCTGACCAAACCAAATCTGAAACCAATTCATCATTATAAACTTCATATCTTTGGTTCGTATTTTTATAGGTGAAATTGGTATGCTTAAAAATCAATTTAGAAAGCTTAAAGTTTATCTGTGAATCTTGGCTTGAGTCTTTTTTGGCTTTTAGAATTTCATAATTTAAGGTTCCTCCTGTAGAATCAATTAGAGAAATAAAACCCTTTTCCGCAATGACAGATTTAATTTTATAATCACTATTGAGCAAATCATATAAATTAAAAGTAAGGCTAACTTTCTCAAAATTAGCTACTTTTGTATCTTGAAAAGGGGCAGAACCATAAATTGAGACTTGGTAAAATCCTAAAAAAAGTTGTGGAAAATGGGTGAAAATATCAAACTCGATTTTATCAACCAGCACTTTGGTTTGTATATGTTGGTTAATTTCATTTATAAAAATTTGGATAACTTTATCTCGATTTTTATAAACTATATAACACGTTATGCCAAACAGAAGTACGACAGAAATAAAAAGCCACAGAAACCATTTTAGAATTTTTCTCAAACTAATATTTACTTTTTAAACTCGATAATCTTGCAAAATTGCATAAGAAAACGCATTAAATGAATGGCTTTTTAAGATATATGAATTTCTGGGTTAATTAATTTGTATAAATCATTCTATCATCACAAAAGCACCCCAATAATAAGGCGAACTCATTTGGCTTTTTAAAGTGGTTTGTGCATTTCTAAATGCCAATTGTTTGCTTTGGTTGTTGAGTAAGTTTTTATAAAACGAAATCATCAAAAGTTTTGTGGCCTCATCACTTACTTTCCACAAGCTCATTATTAACGAGTTGGCTCCAGCTACAATAAATGCTCTTTGCAAGCCAAATACACCTTCACCTGCTTTTACTTCTCCCAATCCCGTTTCACAAGCACTCAAAACAACCAAATCAGTTTTGCTTAAATCCATTTGCATCACTTCATACGCTGTCAAAATTCCATCTTCTTGGTTTGAAGCAGGTTTGTTATCCATGAAAGTTTCCGCATCAGCAAGCAACAATCCTGAGCGCAACATCGGATTTTGATTTCCTTTTTGTAAAGTAGCATCTACCATACTTTGCTTGTCTTTATTGCGATCGACTTGAAAAAACCCATGCGTAGCGATGTGTATAATCTTAGGACTTTTTACCATCTTTATTTTATCTTCTTTAGCCGCTTTTTGCGCCATATATTGGGTAGCGTAAAGTTTTGATTTTAAAAGAGTATTAATTTCATCAGTTTCTACTTTTGTGCCTGGCAAATCCAACACTTTTCCACTGCCTCCATACGTAGGGTTGCCAATCACGCAAGCTGTGTTGGTAGAGGAAATAGCTTTGTTGGTATTTAAAACATCTTTAGGGTTCGTAATAAAAGATAGTGAGATTTCATCAAAAACATACTTTCCATTTGCGTTTTTTAATGTATTGATACTTAATTGGTTGTAAACACCATCTAAAGAAACATAGAGCTTTTTGAGATTTGAAACTTGAGCTTGAAAAGGTTTCCAATAATTGGTATAGGAAACATCGTCATCAAGTTTGTTTTTAATGCTGTTTTTATAAAATTTAAGAAATTTCCCATCTAGTTCATTCCCATTTCTTATTTCAATTATAATCGGATTGGGCGAATCTTTTGTAATCAA